>JBBIHT010000178.1:0-5086 GCA_037446845.1 Geothrix sp.
GGAGGTGATGGTGATGCCACGCTCCTGCTCCTGCGCCATCCAATCCGTGGTGGCGGCACCCTCGTGCACCTCGCCGATCTTGTGGATCTTGCCGGTGTAGTAGAGGATGCGCTCCGTCGTGGTCGTCTTGCCGGCATCAATGTGAGCCATGATGCCGATATTCCGATAGCGCTCGAGAGGAGTCTGGCGGGCCACTGCGGCCTCCTGAAAGGATCAATTCACATCGAAACGGGTGGCTTCAAAGAGCTTCGAAGGGAGCCGCCAGGCCGACGGCTCCTTTCGACTCAGGCGCTTGCTACCAGCGGAAGTGGGCGAAGGCCTTGTTGGCCTCGGCCATCTTGTGCACATCGTCCTTTTTCTTGACGGCGGCACCGCGGAAGTTCATGGCATCCAGGATTTCTCCAGCCAGCTTGTCGCGCATGGTGCGCTCGCCCCGGGAAGCGGAGTAGACCTTCAGCCAGCGCATGGCCAGGGACTGACGGCGGTTCTGGGGAACCTCCACGGGCACCTGGTAGGTGGCGCCGCCGACACGGCGGGATTTCACTTCCACCGAGGGCTTGATGTTGTTGAGGGCCTTCTGGAAGGCCTCGATGGCCTCCTCGCCCGACTTGGTGGCGACGATGTCCAGGGCTCCATAGAGGATGCGCTCGGCCGTGGCCTTCTTGCCGCGCTCCATGAGAATGTTCACGAACTTCGAAATGACGAGACTGTTGTAGACGGGATCCGGCAGGATCTCACGCTTGGCGGGGGCGGAACGACGAGCCATGGTTGACCTCCCCTACTTCTTCTTGGCCGGCGCGGCGCCAGCCTTGGGGCGCTTAGCGCCGTATTTGGAACGAGACTGGTTGCGACCGGCGACACCGGTTGCATCCAGGGAGCCGCGCACCACATGGTAGCGGACGCCGGGAAGGTCCTTCACGCGGCCGCCGCGGATGAGCACGATGCTGTGCTCCTGCAGGTTGTGGCCCACGCCGGGGATGTAGGTGGTGCACTCGATGCCGTTGGTGAGGCGAACACGCGCCACCTTGCGAAGCGCGGAATTCGGCTTCTTCGGCGTCGTGGTGAACACGCGGGTGCAGACACCGCGCTTCTGGGGACAGGCGTCGAGCGCGGGGCTCTTCGTCTTGTTCTGGAATGTTTCCCGCCCGTGGCGGATCAGCTGATTGATGGTAGGCACACCATCCTCCAAGGAAGGCACTGGGGGATCCAGGCCTGGGCCCGAGAGGTTCGGCGAGGCGACAGGGCCAGGGAACATCAGGCAGAAGAAAAACCTTCACCGACCCATCGGGTCGGAACCATTTAGCCTATCGGAAGTCCGGGGAAAGTCAACGCTTCACCCGATGACGGCTGCGACTCACTGCGCCTGGGCGCAACCGCAGCCACCGGAACCGCAGGCATGACCGCCCTTGGGTGCCTCGGGCGATGGTGCGGAAGCGGTCGGCGCCGGTTCGCTTGGGGAACCTTGGTACCAGCCTCCCCCCTTCAGGGAGAAGGCGGAAACGGAAACCTGGCGCTTCATGCCTTCGGCGGCCCCGCAGGCACCGCACTCGTGCACCTCGGGCGCAGACAACCCCTCCAGCCTTTCCTCGGGCTGGCCACAAGCTTCACAGCGATATTCATAGAGCGGCATGTCAGACTTCTCCCGGACTCGACCTTTAGTCCGTCATTTTATGGCGATCCAGAGATGCCGTCACCGACTCGTTTTTTCCTGTCTCCCGAAGCCTTCCTTTCGGCTGTGCCACGGCCGGGTACGCTCTGCTTCACCAATGGCTGCTTCGATCTCCTGCATCCTGGCCATGTGCAGTATCTCAGCGAGGCCAGGGCCCTGGGCGATCTCCTGGTGGTGGGCTTGAACAGTGATGCCTCCGTGGCGCGGCTGAAGGGCCCGGGCCGCCCCCTCCAGGACGAGGCCGCCCGGGCCGCCATTCTGCTGGGCCTGCGGAGCGTGGACGCGGTTGTGCGGTTCGACGAGGACACCCCCCTGGAACTCATCCGGGCCCTCCGCCCGGAGGTGCTGGTGAAGGGCGGTGACTACACCCCGGAGACCGTCGTGGGCCGCGCCCTGGTGGAAGCCCACGGGGGCAGGCTGGTGCTCCTTCCCTTCCTGCCGGGCCACAGCACATCGGCCATCGAGCGACGGATCAAATCGGGGCGCGGCGTCACCCTCGAATAGTCCTTTCGAAGGATGCGTCCCAGCCCGCCGATGGCTAGCCTGGGCCATGGGCCCATTCCTTTCCCGGGTCCATCGGAGGTTGTATGCGTCACCTGCTTGCCCTTGCCCTCGCCCTGGCCGGGCCCCTGCTCTCCGCCCAGGACCTCTCGGGTGGCCTCCAGACAGGCCTCTCCCTGCCTGTCGGTGACCTGAAGGACAAGCCCGCCGCGGGCACCAACGCACTGTTCGGCGCCCATATCGGCGGCCATCTGGACTTCGCCCTCACGCCCCATCACGAAGTGCGCGCGCAGCTGACCTTCCACGGCCTGCAAGGCTCCGACTGGGGCGGCGCTTACGGGAACATCAAGCACGACTACAAGATCCTGCAGGCCGGGGCCGACTGGGTCTACCACTTCCAGGGCCCCAGGCAGGGTTGGTACACCATCGCCGGCGCTTCCCTGAACAGCATCAAGGACGACTACTCCGGGAACGGCCTCAGCGGCAGTTCCAGCCAGAGCGGCAGGCTCGGTGTTCGGGGGGGCGGCGGCTTCACCTTCAACCCGGCCTTCTCCCTGGAGGGCACCTTGAACCAGATCGCCGTGAACCAGTACGGTGCAGAGGGCTTCGGATTCGACATGGCCACCTGGGTCCAGGTGAGTGCCGTGTTCCGGTTTGGAAAGTAGATCGCCCTGCCCCCGGGTAACGGGCTGCATCAGCGGCACGTTACCCGGGATGGATCAAGGGGCTACACCAGCGGGGACAGCAGCTGCCAGTACTTAGGAAGGGGCCAGAGATCCGCGTCGCAGGCCTCCTCCAGCTCATCGAGCACCTCCCGGAGCCGGTGCTTGGATTCATTGACGGGGTGGCCAAAGGCTTCGGTGCGGGCGTGGCTGTCCTCCAGAACCTCGGCCGCGGCCAGGGCCTGCTTCATGGCGACCAGACGCTCCTGGGCCTCGCCCGCCAGCGCCAGCTGCGACTGGAGCGCGGATTTCAAGGCGTCGGGGACCGGTAGCCCCAGAGCGGCCAGCTTCCCCAGGCTGTCGGCCCGGGCGCCAAGGTCGGCCGTGATGGAGGGCAGGATCTGGGTTTCCGCCATCTCCCGGAGCACCTGGGTTTCGATGGCGATGGCCTTCTGGAACTGCTCGTGGCGGATGTGCAACCGGGCTTCCAGCTCCCCTTCGGAGAGGATGCCAGGCTTGGTGAAGAGGGCCCTGGAAGCGGCCTTCTCCCATATGGGAAGGGCGGCGACGGTATCCCTGGCATGAGGCAGGCCACGGCGCTCGGCCTCCTGCTTCCAATCGTTCGAGTAGCCGTTGCCCTCGAAACGGATGGAGCGGGTTTCCAGAATGCTCTGCCGGACCAGGGCCAGGATGGCGGCATCGTGGTCCTGGCCTGATGCAAGGGCCGCTTCCAGCCGGGCGTTGAGGTCCTCCAGGGCTTCCGCCACGGCGGCATTGATGACAGTCAGGGCCTGGGCGATGGGCTGGCTGGAACCCACGGCCCGGAATTCGAACTTGTTCCCGGTGAACGCAAAGGGGCTGGTGCGGTTGCGATCCGTGGCGTCCTTTTCGATGCGAGGCAGGTTGCCGATGCCCAGATCCAGGATGCGCTGGGTGGAGGCATCCGCCGCATCTCCCTTCTCGATGGCTTCCAGGATGTGACTGAGCTGTGCTCCCAGGAAGACGGACATGATGGCCGGAGGCGCCTCGTTGGCGCCCAGGCGATGATCGTTCCCCGCGCTGGCGATGGTCGCGCGAAGAAGGCCGCCATGGGTATGGATGGCCTTGAGGGTGGCACTCAGGAAGTAGAGGAACTGCAGGTTCTCCTCGGGCGTCCTGCCGGGCTCCAGCAGGTTCTGGCCCTCCTCCGTGGCGAGACTCCAGTTCACATGCTTGCCGCTGCCATTGACGCCCGCGAAGGGTTTCTCGTGCAGCAGGATGGCCAGAGATCGGAAGAGCACCACGGATTTCAGGATCTCCATGAGCAGCTGGTTGTGATCGCTGGCCAGGTTCGCCGCCTCGTAGATGGGCGCGATCTCGAACTGATTGGGGGCCACTTCGTTGTGGCGGGTCTTGGCGGGAATCCCCAGCTTGAAGCAGGCCAGCTCCACATCCTGCATGAAGCCCAGCACCCGCTCCTTGATGCTGCCGAAATAGTGATCCTCCAGTTCCTGGCCCTTGGGTGGCCGGGCGCCCTGGAGGGTGCGGTTGGCGAACATGATGTCCGGCCGGCGCTGGGCCAGATCCAGGTCCACTGCGAAGTATTCCTGCTCGGGTCCGCACTGGGCCACCACAGACTCGGCCTTCACGCCAAAGTGGGCCAGCGCCGCCACAGCAACCCTGGAAACCACATCCATGGACCGCAGCAGCGGCACCTTGTGGTCCAGGGCCTCCCCGTGATAACCCACGAAGGCCGTTGGGATGCACAGGGTCTTGCCCAGGGGGCCCTCCATGATGAAGGCCGGGCTGGCCGGATCCCAGGCGGTGTAGCCCCGGGCCTCGAAGGTGGCGCGGAGGCCGCCGCTCGGGAAGGAGCTGGCATCCGGCTCGCCCTGGATGAGCTGGCCGCCGCTGAAGCGCTCGATGACCTGGCCCGGCTCGTCCCAGGTGATGAATGCGTCGTGCTTCTCGGCGGTGGCGCCGGTCATGGGCAGGAACCAGTGCGTGAAGTGAGTGCACCCCTGTTCCATGGCCCAGTCCTTCATGGCCAGGGCCACGCCGCGGGCTACTTCGGGCGTCAGCGCCTCGCCGCGCTTCAATGCCTGGCGGTAGGCCTTGTGGATGTCCTTCTGCATGCGGTCCCGCATGGTCCGTTCACTGAAGGTGTGACAGCCGAAGTACTGGCTGACCCGGGCCTGGTCCAACCGTGCGATGCTGGAAATGTCTATAGCCGCCGCCTTGGCCATGCGCCCCCCCGAGGAAATGAGCATGAATC
>JBBIHT010000179.1:0-5049 GCA_037446845.1 Geothrix sp.
CCGCTGATCACCCGGAGGGCACTACCTTCGCCCACCAGCTCCTTGCCGCTGTCAATCACCTGGACCCCAAGGTCCAGGCCGCTCACGGGGCGGTAACCGTCCTGCTCCGCGCCCAGGGTCACCTTGCGGCGATGGGCCACCTGCTTCTCCGCGATCCACACTTCTGCATCCCGATCCTGGGCCTTCAGCAGGGTGGCTGGCAGGGCCGGACTCCGGGTTTCGCCTGCCCCGAGAAGGACGCCTTCCACGAACAGGCCGCTTTTCAGCAGGCCGTCCCGGTTCGCCACCTCCACGCGCACGCGCAGGGTGCGACCGTCCTGGGACAGGCTTGGACTCACCTGGCTGACTCGGCCTTCCACGGGCCACTCCAGGCCCACGGCCCGGAACAGGGCCCGCTGCCCCACCTTCACCGTGGCCATGGCCTCGGTGGGCAGGTCGGCGCGGATTTCCATCCGGCGGTTGTCCACCACCTCGAAGGCGGTCTGGCCAGGGCTGAGGGTCTCACCGGGCTGCACGGCACGCCGGGCCACCTGCCCCGCGAAGGGAGCCACCAGACGGGCCTTCCTCAGGCGCAGATGGGCCAGGCCCAGATTGCTTTCCGCCGCCTGGGCCGCGCTCCGGGTGGCGTTATAGACCGTCTCCGCCTGCTGGGCCGCCTGGCGGGTGATGCTGCGCTTCTCGAGGAGGGCGATGGCGCGGTCATTGTCCCGCTGGGCCTGGAGGGCCTGGGCCCGGGCTTGGGCCAGCTGGGCACTCGCCGCTTGCACCCCGAGCTGGTAATCGTCCTCGTCCTGGATGGCCAGCAACGCGCCGGCGGCCACGGTGTCGCCTTCCTGCACCAGCACCCGGGTGACGCGGCCCGCCACCTCGGCCTTCAGTTCGGCACGGTTCACCGCCAGCAGTGACCCCGTGAAGGCCACTGCCGGACGGAAGCTGCGCTCCTGCACGGGCACCAGGGACACGGCCACACGGCCTTCGGTCTTGGCCCTGGCCTGATGATCCAGTTCATCGTTGCGCTGGCCGCGATGATAGCTGGCCGCCCCGGCGATGACGACGAGGGGCAGGGCCACATAGAGGAGAAGGGCTTTGCGATTCATGGTGGGCTCCACGAGCAGGATCTGTTGATCAGAGGGGTGGCAGGCCGAGGGCTCGGCGCTGGTCGAAGCCGGCAGCCCACAGGCCCAATTCGGCCTGGAGCCGCCGGCTTTCCGCCTGGCGCTCGGCGCGTTCAGCCTGGAGGAGATCCAGGGAGGTGATGAGGCCCTGGTCAAAGGCTTCCCGGCTGACCCGCAGCGCCTCCACGGTTGCATCGTGGGCTTTTCGGGCGGCCTCGCCCAGGGCGCTGGCCTTACCCAGTTCGCGGTCGGCGCTGCTCTGCTCGATGGCCACCGCCCGTTCCCTGTCCAGGCGCAACTGCCTGACCTGCTCCAGCTGGGCCGCATTCTGGGCCCGCTTCCCCGAGCTGCGTAGGCCATTGAAGATGGGAAACCTCATGGTGACGCTCACCTTCCAGGTGTCGTAGGGATCCTTGAACAGGTTGTCGGTCCTGCCTGCCTGGTAGCCGTAGCTGGCGCTGAGATCGAACTTGGGCCGCAGGTCCGAAATGAGGATCTTGTCGTTGGCCTGATACATGGCTTCCTGCTGCTTCAGCTGAGCCAGCTCGCTGCGTTCAGCGCCCGAAGGCGTAGCCTCTGCCTCGGGCCTGCCCATCGGCGCCAGCGCCAGGGGCGTCCTGGGATCTAGGCCCAGCATGCCGTTGAGCGATTCCAGGGCTCGCTTCACCTGGGCTTCCGCCTGCAGGGCCTCGGGAAGCACCGCCAGCAGCTCGCTTTCCGCGCGCAGGCGGTCCAGCTCCGTGGCCGATTGGGCCTCGAGTTTGGCCTTCACATCCCACAGGAACTGCTCGGCGGTCCGGCGCCGGGTCTGCACCACCTCCAGCTCCGCCTGGGCCGAGAGCACCGCCAGATAGGCCTTGGCGACACCATGGAGGGTATTCAATTCCGCGGTGGTGTATTCGTAGGAAGCTTCCTGTTCCCCCATCTTGGCAATGTCAATGGCGGTGCCGATCTTGCCCCAGTAGAAGAGGGGTTGCGCCAGATTCGCCTGGCTGGTGTAGACGCTACGGGCTCCCACGAGCGCACTGGGGGCAAGCCCAAACCGGGCGGCGCTGTCGCCAAAGTCACTGTTGAGGATGGATACATCCCGCACCCGGGTAAAGTCGCCCACCAGCGTGACCTGGGGCAGCGCGTCGGCGCGGGTGGTGGTGATGAGGCCACGGCGCTCCTCCACCCTGGCCCGGGCGACGCGGAGCAGCGCGTTTTCGTGGCGAGCGCGAGCCAGTGCGCCGGGCAGGTCCAGGTCAACGGGCCGGGTGGCTGCTGGAGTCTGGGTGGGCGCAGGAGCCTGGAGGGCTGGTGGCGAAAAGGGAAGCATGGTCAGTTCCTTGGTTGCGGGAAGGCCTCGGGCAGGCCGAGGCCCCTGAGGCTGAAGTCCGTGAAGTGCTGGATGAGGGCCGATAGATCCTCGGGATAGTTCGGGTTGCCCCGGATGAGCCGCACGATGCCCAGGGAGTTCCGGAAATAGAGCAGCTGTCCCTGGATGCTGAGCCCCATGTTCAGGAGGGCGTCCTCGGGCAGATCCGGGCGCAGGGTTCGCAGGCAATACATCAGGTGCTCGAGGTGGGGTCGGATCTGCTCCATGAGCAGGGCCGCCGAGGAGGGCCGGGGCGCCTGCATCTCCCGGGCCATGAGCGCCATGGCGGCCTCCTCCACCGGGTCCATCCCATTGCAGGCCATCAGATCCTGCATGAAGGCCTGGATGTGGTTCTTCAGGCCCTGGATGGCCGCTTCCCGGGCGCCCGGCCCCTCGACCCGGGGAACGGCCGCCAGCTGGGCCACATGGCAGGCTTTCCGGGCGAAAATGTGCCTGAGGGCCTCCAGGTACAGCCCCTCCTTGCCGCAAAAGTGGTAGGTCACCAGGGCCGAGTTGGCCTTGGCCCCCTTGGCGATCTCCCGGATTCCTGCCCCGTCGAAGCCATGGGCCGCAAACTGGACAATGGCCGATTCGATGAGCCGGGTGCGGGTGTCCTGGGAAAGCAGGGCGCAGGCCATGGAGCCCCTCCTGATGATTGAATCAATCGAGTGATCAATTCGATTTCGAGTTTACTCAATCGTTTGATTTGGTCAAAGGACTTTTTTTGCTGGCCGCTCGCACCCTCCAGGGCTTCATGACATCCTGGTGGCTTGCGAGGTGCCCATGCTCTTCCTGATCTTCTATTTCGTGCTGTTCGTGGCGCTGATCTTCCAGGGCACCCAGGTCGCCGGCGAAGTCAGGACCCCCTTGGGGACGCTACCCGAGGAAGTGGGCCAGAACCCCGTGGCCGCTTCCCGCTGGGGCATCCTGCTCATCACCGTGGGCTTCGCCGGCTCCCTCCTGGGCCTCTGGGGCTTCGCCAACCCCGCCCTCGCCACTGCGCGCCCCTTGGCCTTCACCCTGGGCCTGGGCCTGCTGGCCCTTTACGCCCTATGGGTAATCTTCCTGGGCCGCAAACCCGAGTTCATGGGCAAGGCGGCCGTGGGTGGCCAGCATCACACTGACCGGCAATAGCCATTGCCAACGGTTCCAGCTGCGAGGTCTCATGATTACCTCGATGAGAGATGACGAGGTGGATGGTATAATCTTTTTTAATATTTTAATAAATTAAATATGATCTTCATCACAAGAATCCCGCGCGGATTTCAGCCGCCTGGGATTCCTAGTCCGCCACGATCCAGACGGACCGCCCCTCTTTGAGTGCTTTCATCAGAAATCCCATGGCCGCCATGGGGTCCAGCCGCTGTTCCGTCTGGGTCCGTACATCCATGGCCAGGGCGGCGCCCGGGCCCGGATCCGCCAGGCCCATGGGGCCATGTTTTGGTGGCCCATCATTTGACAAGGATACCCTCGTCAATACTTGCGCACTTGCCAGACCTTCCCCTGTCTCGAGCGCGGTCACCGTGACACGAAAGTATGAGGCCAGACCGGCCAAGGCGGGCCCTGAGGGCTTGGCGCGGTCTCTTTCCCAGAGAGACACAGTGGCCTGATCACTGTTCAAGGCCTGGCTCACCTCCACCTGGGTAAGCCCCCTCTGGACACGCAACATCTTGATCCGCTCCCCGAGGGTGCGCGGGGAGGCAGTAGCACTCTGCGAATCGTAGGGCCCTCGGACAGCCATGGAACCAGGGTGCACCAAGGAACGAGTGTTGGGAATTCAGTAGTGACAAGTTGGCTCGATTTGAAAAATGAAATTTCGAATTTTTCAGATAGATTGATGGAAGATGATCCCTACATCTGCTGTTCAACCCCAATCAATCCTCTGCCCTAGCTCACTTTCTTGGGTGGACAACCCGTCCAGCCAGCGGGTGGGGCGTTTTGTGCTCGGGCCAGAACTGGGCCGCGGGGGAATGGGTATTGTCCATGTGGCCTGGGATCCCTTGCTGAAACGACTGGTTGCCCTCAAGCGCCTGTTGAATGCAGACCCAGTCCTGGCTTTGAGGTTCGTGCGGGAGGCGCAATTCCAGGCCAAGGTCCAGCATCCTGGAATCTGCAAGGTCTACGAAGTCAGTTCGGAGGATGGCCAGCCATTCATCGCCATGCAGTACATCAAGGGGCAAACCTTGGGTGAATCCAGGGACTTCTTGAATGTCAGGGACAAGGCCCGAATTATGGCGGAGGTGGCCGGCGCCATTCACACTGCGCATCAGATGGGACTGGTTCATCGGGATCTCAAGCCCTCCAACATTCTTCTTGAGGATCAGGAAGGGGGCGGCTGGTTGCCCTACATCCTGGATTTCGGACTGGCGAGGGACCAATCCCAAGCGGACCTCACGCTGTCCTGGGGGTTCGTGGGCACACCAGCGTTCATGAGTCCAGAACAAGCCCGAGCCGAAGAGCCCACCCCTGCCTCCGATATCTATAGCCTGGGTGCCACCTTCTATGCCCTGTTCAGTGGGAATCCCCCCCACGAGGCCACCACGCTGGTCGGGCTGATCAACCAGCAGGCGATGCAAC
>JBBIHT010000180.1:0-5028 GCA_037446845.1 Geothrix sp.
GAAACGGGTGGGGGGGGAGGGGTTGTGGGCAGGCCGGTGGCTGCTTCGGCCACGGGCGGTTCGGGGGGAGGCGGCTCCGCGGCCTCGGTCCGGAGGCTGGCGGGCACCCTCGCTGGATCGGCCAGGAGCCGTGTTTCAAGGATTTCTCCAGGCAGGCCCGGGAGCCCGGCTTCCGGCAGAGCCGGGCAGGCCACCAGGAGCAGGAACATCATGCCCTCTCGTTCTTCGGAGCCTTCCCAGGGCAGGGTGGAAATCAACTCCCCCAGTTGGCTCAGGGCCTCCCCGTAGGCACGCAGGCGCTCGTCGAAGGTGGCGAAGTCCAGGCAGATGGCCAGCCCCTGGATGGGGACACCATCCATGAGCAGGGCGGTTACCCGGGTTCGCTCGTAGTCGGAAAGGGCCTTGATGGTGTCCTCAGGCAGGTCCAGGAGGCCAGACAGATCCTGGGTTCGTCCTTCGATGGGGCGGGCCAGGGCCTCCAGCTCCCCCAGCTGGCGCCGCTGTTCCGAGAGGTAGTCCTCCGGCTCGGCCCGCCCGCGGCGAAGGCTTTGCATGCCTGCTTCCAGGGCCAGCAATCCGCCTTCCAGGGTCTCCACCAGGGAATCCGTGGAACGCAGGCGCCCCTTGCGCATGAGGTCGAAGATGTCCTCCATGCGATGGGCGGCCTTGCTGAAGTTGGGGAATCCCAACATGCCCGCCATCCCCTTCATGGTGTGCATGGATCGGAACAACCCATTCACCGACTCCTGCACCACATGGGCGGGCTGGGTTTCGGAGAGTCTGGCCAGGGCGGACCGGGCCTGGCTGAACAGGTCCTCCCATTCTCCCCAGACATCGTCCACAGGTCCGTCCACGCCGCCCTCCCTTTACCGCTTCGGCACCGGCCCGCCTGGGCTGGAATCTGGAGTCATCCGCCACCCGTACCCTAGACTGGAGCCATGAGAACCCTGGCTGTCCTTCCCTCCCGGTACCAGGCGAGCCGATTCCCAGGCAAGCCGCTCGCCACCATCGCCGGACGCCCCATGATCCAGTGGGTCTTCGAGGCCGCCCAGCGGGCCGAAGGGGTGGACCGGGTGGTGGTGGCCACGGACGATGACCGCATTGCCCTCGCCGTTCGAGGGTTCGGGGGCGAGGCTCTCATGACAGACTCTGCCCTGCCCTCCGGGACAGACCGGACTGCCGCGGCCCTGGCCACCCTCGCCACCCTGGGCGAATCCTTCGATTGCGTGCTGAACATCCAGGGCGACGAGCCGGCCATGCACCCGGAAACCGTGGCCTCGGTGGTGGCCCTGATGCGAGATGATCCCGCTCTGCCCATGGGCACGGCGGCCTGCCCATTCTCGAAGGCCGAGGACCTGTTCAATCCGAATGCCGTGAAGGTCGTGGTGGATGATCGGGGGCACGCCCTCTACTTCAGCCGTAGCCCCATTCCCTACCTTCGCAGTTCCACCCGTTTCGAGGCGGATTTCAGGCCCTGGCTGGCGCCCGGCCAGCTCTCCCAGTTCCGGCGGCACCTCGGCCTCTATGCCTACCGCCCCGACACCCTCCAGACCTTCACCCGGCTCCCCCCCCATCCCCTCGAGCAATGGGAAATGCTGGAGCAGCTTCGTGCCCTGGCCGCCGGGATTCCCATCGGTGTGGCCAGCACCCCCCATCTCAGCCTGGGCGTGGATGTTCCAGGGGATGTGGCAGCTGTGGAAGCCCTCCTGCGCGAGCGGGGCCTGGCGCGCTAGACTCGAGGGTTGCCGGGCCTTGGGCCCCCTTCCCTTCCAGGAGCTTCCGTGAGCCACCATAAGGTCATCGTGATTGGCACCGGCCCTGCCGGGTATACGGCGGCGCTCTATGCTTCCAGGGCGAACTTGGCCCCCCTGGTGCTGGAGGGCGCGCAGCCGGGTGGCCAGCTCACCTTGACCACGGAAGTGGAGAATTTCCCGGGTTTCCGCCAGGGCATCGCGGGCCCTGCCTTGATGGATGAGATGCGGGAGCAGGTGCTTCGCTTCGGCACCACCATCCAGGCCGAGACCGTCCTGGAGGCCCGCTTCCAGGCGCGTCCCTTCCACATCAAGACTGACCAGGGTGAGTACACTGCCGATGCCGTCATCATCGCCACAGGCGCTTCTGCCAAGTGGCTGGGCATCGGCAAGGATGAGCTGCTGTCCCGCTCGGGTGGTGGCGTCAGTGCCTGCGCCACCTGTGATGGTTTCTTTTTCCGGGGCAAGGAGATCGCCGTGGTGGGCGGGGGCGATACCGCCGCTGAGGAGGCCACCTTCCTCACCAAGTTCGCCACCAAGGTCCACCTCATCCATCGCCGGGACAGGCTGAGGGCCTCCAAGGCGATGCAGGAGCGGGTGCTGGCCAATGCCAAGATCCAGCCGCAGTGGAACAAGACCGTCCTCGATGTGCTGACGACCCTGCACGAGACACCCCTGGGGGAGCAGGTGGAGAAGATCCGGGCGCTGCGCTTGAAAGACACCGTGGACGGCACCGAATCCGAGCTCCCGGTGGAGGGCCTTTTCGTGGCCATCGGCCATCAGCCCAACACCGCGCTGTTCTCGGGGCAGTTGCCCATGGATCCCGCCGGCTACCTCCAGGTGGAAAAAGGTTCCAGCCGCACGGCCATCCCAGGGGTCTTCGCCTGCGGCGATGTGCAGGACCATGTGTACCGCCAGGCCATCACCGCAGCCGGCAGTGGTTGCATGGCGGCCATTGACGCGGAACGGTGGCTGGCGGAGCTGGGGCTGGCCGAGTGAGGGTGGTCCAGAGCTGCTCCCTGGCCCCGTGGCCTGAACCCGACCCATATCGCCCCACCTGGAGATTTTTAAGCTAAAGCCCAAGGGATCTGCACTACCCTTGGGAGCTCCGCCCCGGATCCCCATGAACCTCCTGGTCATTTCACGACATGTTGCCCTGGTCGAACGCCTCAGGATGGCCTTCGAGGGCCAGGGACACAGGATCACCCATGTGCATGACCCCATGGAGGCCCTGGCCCACGACGCCTGGTCCGACTCCCAGGTAGTGCTGGCCGACGCGGTGGCGGATCCCCTGGACGGATTCCGCCTCTGCCGCCTCCTCCGCGGCGAAGTCCGCGTGCTGTTCCAGAACATCCCCATCTTCCTCATCCTTGAACGGGCGCCCTCGCAGGCGGAGGAGCTCGCCCTGCGGGAATCGGATGGCGACGGCTTCATCCAGGCCAACCAGTCCATCCAGCACCTGCTGAACCTCCTGGGGCCCGTTTTCCTGGGCTCGTCGCCTCCCCGGGAATCCGCGGCCCTGGTTCCGGTTCTCGGCCTCGGCCTGCATGCCAGCCATGCGACTCTGGCCCGGGACCTCCTGCGCCACTACACCATGGAACTGCACACGCCCCCCATGAGGAATGCCGAGGAGTCCCTGCGGGCGGTGAAGGCCCCCGTTCTGCTCCTGGGGCTCGCCTCCGGCGGCATCCAGGCCGCTCTGGACCGGCTGGATGCCTGGCGGGCGCAGGGCCACCTTCCCTACACCATCCTCCTGGGCCAGGTGAAGGACGAGGCCCTGCAGCGGCGCCTCTTCACAGCGGGAGTATCGGACTGGGTCTCCCTGCCGCTCATGGCACCTCGGCTGCTCCATGCCTGCCGCCGGGCCATCGAGTGGCTCCACGCTCGGCACATCCAGGCGGAGTACGAGGCCGCGATCCACGACCTGAGAGAGCGGCGGAGCATGCTGGAAATCGAGGCGGCCTCGCTGCGCAACGAGGTGTTGACGGATCCTCTGACGGAGCTGCTGAATCGCCGAGCCTTCGACCAGAACCTCGAACACGCGGTTCGGCAGTGGGAACGACACCGCCGCGCGTTCGTGCTCCTCCTGGCGGATGTGGATCATTTCAAACTCATCAACGACCGTTTCGGCCATCCCGTGGGCGACGAGGTGCTGAAGCAGATGGCTGCCCGCCTGCGCGCGTCACTCCGGCGCTCGGACTTGGCCTTCCGCATCGGCGGCGAGGAATTCGCGGTGCTCCTCACCGAGACTAGCCTGAAAGCGGGCCGGGAAGTGGCCGAAAAGCTCCGCCGTTGTATTGACCAGAATCCGATCACCCTTACCACCGGCCAGTCCATCTTCCCGACCATGAGTTTCGGCGTGGGTGGCCCCGGCGCGCCCAACGCCAAGGATCTGGTGGCCCAGGTGGACAAGGCCCTGTACCAGGCCAAGCACCAGGGACGCAATCGGGTGGTGCTGGCAGAAGGGACACCACCCAAGCGCCCCCTCAGCGACGGACATTGAACAGATCGCCCACCCCCCGCAGGGACAGCGTCAGGTCCAGGCGATCCTCGCGGCCTCCCGAAACCAGTGGCGTGTTCAGGGCCACATGGGTGTACTTCAGGATGTAGGCCACGCAAGGCTGCACATAGGCCAAGGCCACCTGGCTGGAAGCAAAGCCATGGGTGCGGTAGTCATAGTTGGCCGTGAACTCCAGCCGAAGGCGATCATCCCAGAACCGCGAGAGCGCACCGAGCTGCAGGCCCTGCTGCCGTACCAGGAAGCGATTCAGGCCCGTGGAAAAATAGGCCAGGGTCAGGCGCGCCCCATCCTTGGCCTTCAGGTCCAGGCTGAGCGCATTGTCTGAGCCGCCATTGCCCAGGTCAGAGGATCGCCTGAAACTCACGCGCCAGCGCTTGTCGGGCTCCACATCCAGATCCGTGTCCACCGAGGACCAACCCTTCTGGTAGCGGCCATCACTGAGGATGATGGAGGAGGCGTGATACCGGGTCCCAATCCGGATGCGAGCCAGGTCCGCGAAGGCACCACCGCCGGTGCCACGGCCCAGGAAATGCTGTTTGAACCCCAGTTCGAGACTGCGCTCGCCCGAGGCGCTGCTGTTGGCGCCCGGGAAGCTGTCCACCACATCGAAGCGGGGCACCACCCCCGTCTCGCCGTAGGCACTAGTCTCGGTGATCCCGAAGTAGGGTTCCACCACATGCTTCAACTCCCCGGCATAGCCCCACAGGGAGATATCCTTGAACTCCCGTCCCACCTGGGGCCCAGAGAATCTCAGGT
>JBBIHT010000181.1:0-4968 GCA_037446845.1 Geothrix sp.
AAGACGGCGCCGAAGATGGCGGTGCCGAACGACCCACCGATGGACCGGAAGAACGTCGCGCCGCCCGTGGCGGCCTTCACGGTGGCCCGCAGGCCCCCAGGCAGGCGAAGGCTGGCCTCCAGGGCCTGAACCCTGAACGGGGGTGACAGGCTGGACCAGTTCTGCAGCAGGGCCTGGACCCAGGCTTCGTCACCCAGGGCGGCCCGGGGGCCCCAGCGCCAGGTCGAGCCCAGCCCGGGTTCGGCCAGGGCACTCAGAAGGCTGGGGGCCGACACCTGGCCCTGGGTCCTCGGGGCCAGTGCGGCGATGGCCTCGGCGGCTTCCCGCTGGGCGAAGGGATCCCCCAACAGGGCCATCAGCACCGGCAGGGTCGCCCGGTCGCCCACCTTGCCCAGGGCCCGGACCAGGGCGAAGCGGCCCCCCTCGGGCACCCGGGCCAGGGCCTCCAGCAACCAGGGCAGATCCCCGGGCTGCACGGCCATGACCAGGCCCTCGGCAGCGGCCCGGCGGGCCCCCACGGGGCCGGTGGCCAACACATCCAGGTAGGGGTCCAGGCGTTCGTCGCTGGACTCGTCCCCTTTCCTCGTGGCCACGGTGGCCAATTCGCGATCCGCTGGGCGCTGACCCGGTAGCGGCTCCTCGCCCCAGCCGGCCGCCTCGGCGCTTTCCAGCCATTGCGACAGCTCCTGTCCAAAAGCCTCCATGCTGGGCAATCGCTTGCGGGGGTCCGGCTGGAGGGCATGCAGGACGAGGGTTGCCAGCCGAGGCGGGAACCCAGCCCGGCTGACTGCGGGCGGCAGCTGCACCTGGGCGTAGGGCTGGCCCGTGGTGAACTCGTAGAGGATGGCGCCCAGGGCATAGACATCGGCTCGGCCATCCACCCGGCGCGGATCGCCATGCTGTTCCGGCGCCATGTAGCCCAGGGTTCCCACTACCATCTGGCTGCGGGTGGCGCGGGTCCTGCCCTCGTCGCCTTCCCATAAGCAGACGCCGAAATCCGTGACCTTCAGCTGGCCGCCCGCGGAGAACAGCAGGTTCGAGGGCTTCAAGTCCCGGTGGACCACCCCTGCCTCGTGGGCCACTTGGAGCGCCCCGCAGACGGGCACCAGGCGGCGCGCCAGGGTCGCCGGGGCCTCGCCCCGGCAGGCCTTGAGGCTGCCCCCGGGGAGCAGCTCCATGATCAGGTACGGCCATGGGCCGCTGTGGCCAAAGGCGTAGATCTCCACCAGGTTGGCATGGGCCAGGCGGGTGAGGACTTCCCCTTCACGCAGGAAGCGGCGCACCAGGCCCGTTTCCCGGTGCACTTCGGGCCGCAGGAGTTTCACGGCGCAACCATGGCCCGGCCGGAAGGCATCCTCCCCCCGGAACACCAGCGCCATGCCGCCTTCGCCCAGGGGCTCCCGCAGTCGCACATTGCCGATCTGCGCCGGGAGTCGCGGTGAGCTCATGCCGAAATCGCTGGCACGGCCCGATTGCGACCGCCAGCCTTGGCCCGGTACAGGGCGGCGTCCGCCCGCGCCAGCAGGGAGCCGCTGTCGCTCTCGCCGGGATCCAGCTCGGCGACCCCGAGGCTGCAGGTGGCCTGCACCACGCGACCCTGCACCTCGATGCGTTCCCGCTCGAAGGTCCTGCGCAGCTCCTCGGCCACGCTCAGGGCCAGGGCGGCGGTGGTCTCGGGAAGCACCAGGAGGAACTCCTCACCCCCGATGCGACCCACATGGTCCGAGCCCCGCAGGCGCCCGATGAGCAGACCGCCGAAGCGCCGCAGCACCTGGTCCCCCGCGGCGTGCCCGAAGGTGTCGTTGATCTGCTTGAAGTGGTCCAGGTCAGCCAGGATCAGGGACAGGGGGCGGCGATGGCGCCGTGCCAGGTCGTAGTGTTTTTCCAGCTGGTGCAGCAGGGTAGCCCGGGTGTTCACGCCCGTGAGGGAATCAATGGTCGTCTGGGCCACCACGCCCCGGTGGTACTGCTGGTCCATGGCGTCCAGCAGCTTCAGTTTGAAGGCGTGGTTGCCCACGCGCAGCACATCGCCCGGCCGCAGGAGACAGGGTTCGTGCATGGCATCCACCTTGCGCCCATTCACAAAGAGTCCGTTGGTGGAACCCATATCGCGCAACCAGGCCCCCTGGTTGTCCCCGGAAATGTCCAACTGGGCATGCTTGCGGCTGATCTCAGGCTCGTCCAGGCACAGCAGGTTCTCCTGGGCGCGGCCGATGCTGAGGCCACTGCCGGGCAGGGGAATGATCTCGCCCAAGGGGTGGCCCACATAGCGAATCAGGGCCCACTGGCGGTCACCGGCCTCCGGTTCCCCGAGGCTGGCCGTCACCGGCTCCAGTTCGGCACGGGTGGCCGAGTCCCAGGGGGGGAGATCAGAAGGGGTCAGGGGAGAGGGCATGGCTGTGGCTAGTCTATCCCAGCCCACCCTGGATGCTGACCCGATTCCGCCCGCCGGCCTTGGCACCGTAGAGCGCCGCATCGGCCCGCGCCAGGAGCTGGCCCGGCTCCTGGTCTGCCGGCAACCGCTCGGCCACCCCAAGGCTGCAGGACACCTCGATGCCCCCCTGGGGCAGGGGCATGGGGATCTCGGCCACCGCCATTCGCACGCGCTCGGCAAAACGCACGGCCCCGGCCAGATCCGTCTCGGGCAGGACCACCAGAAACTCCTCGCCGCCGATACGGCCAGCCAGGTCCGACTCGCGCAGGGACTTCAGCAGGCGCTCACCAAAGGTGTGCAGGACCAGGTCCCCGGCTCCGTGTCCGTAGGTGTCGTTGACGGCCTTGAAGAAGTCCAGATCGCAGACCACCACGCTCAGGGGACGGTCGTAGCGCAGGCTGAGGCCAAAGCGATTCTGGAACTCCACCAGAGTGTTGCCGCGGTTGGCCAGGCCCGTGAGGGGATCCTTGGTGCTGAGATCCAGCAGGGTTTCATGGAAGGTCCGCTCCAGAGTGTCCATGCACACCAGCTTGAGCACATGGGTGCCGAGGCCCAGGCGGTCCCCCACCTGAAGGGTCACGATGCCCTGGACGAGCACCCCATTCACCCGCGTGCCATTGGTGGAGCCCAGGTCCTCCACCTGTACCTGGCCGTCCTCCAGGTGGATCCTGGCGTGCTGGCGGCTCACCTCCTCGTCCAGAAGGGCGATGCCGGCTTTGGTGGCCCGACCCAGGAGCGTCAGGCCGGGGGCCAGCGGGAAAATGCGCCCCAGGGCTGACCCCGCATAGGCCACCAGCGCCCATTGGGCCGGGGCCGGTTCGGCTTCACCGACGGCCTTCTTCCTCGCCACCGTGGGTTGTTCGGGCAAACCCGGCAGGGTTTCCGACAGGGGGGTGGATGGGGCACGCTTCGGCCGCTGTCCCTTGCGCGTCACGAGGCCTCCACAAAGCAGCTCACCAGAGCGCCATCATCCTTGCGGCGGGCGAGGATGAAGGGCGCCCGGGAAGCCCTCAGGGCGGCCGGCTCCAGGCGCACCAGGATGCTGGCCGTTCTCGGGTCGTGGCGCAAGTCTGTCACGCCCTTGCGCGGCAGTTGATAGAGTCCCAGCACTTCCAGGTTTCGGACATTCTCGCCGGTCGCGCGCACCAGTTCCAGGCTGTAGCGCATCCAGAGGCCCTTGGGCAATCGGTGGATGGCTTCTCCCCGGATGGGCAGGGGCAGGGTCAGGAGCAACGGAAGGCCGGGCCGGGCCGGCACGGCACCCAGGCCCACCTCCAGCCTTCGCCAGCCTGGCCTAGGCAGGGTCTCGTTGAGGCGGCGCAGGCCGGGGCGGGCGAGCGCCTCGAGCGGCCCCTGGGCGGCCCGGGCGCGGGGCAAGGGCGGCACCGCCAGGCTCGTGGCCCTGCCTGGCTCCAGCACCGTCATCCTGGCCGCCTCCACTGATCCAGGCCCCTGCTGCCAGCCCGCCTCGGTGACCACCCTGGCCTCGATCGGCGGCAGGCATCGTTCCTGGACGATTTCCTTCAGCAGGACTGCCTCCTGGATCGGGGCATCAGGCACCTCGAGACCGGCCCTGGCCTCAGCCTGAAGGTCGCCCCAGGCATGGCTTCCAGCCCTCAGGGGCTGGGGCACCAGCTCCTGCACCTTTAGGCCCGCAAAGGCCTGTCGCAGGGTTTCCGCGGCATCGGCCATGGCCCCCCTGACTCGCTGCAGCATCATGCTTCCTTGGCGACCAGGCTCTGCAGGGCCGCGGACACCCGCTCCAACGGCTCGGTCAGGTCCATGTGGTAGCCCGCCTCCAGCAGCTTCGCCACCGCCTGTTCCTGGCTGGGAGCATCCACGGAAGGCGCAAAGATCACCCGCAGAGGCGCGGCCCCCTCGGACAATTGCAACAACAGTTCCCGCGGTCCCGCCCGGAAGGCTTCGCCCACCTTTCCCAGGGGCGTTTCCTGGCTTTTCTGCACCGCCAGGGCCGGGCATTTGGGATCGCCTGACCAGCCACCGGACAGCTCGGGAACGCCCAGGATGAACAGGTCCGGCACGGCCTTCAACTCCTTCAGGAGGGTCTTCTGGATGACCTCTTCCTTGAGGTGCGGTTCCAGCGATTTGCCATAGAGAATGCTCTGCAGACGCGTCGGCGTGATGGGTTCCGTGTAGCGGAAATCCAGCGGAATCCCCGAGGGGTCCGTCATGAGCAATCCACCCAGATAGCTGGCCCCTTCCTTGACTACCATGAAGTAGGCCAGCTTGATGGGATCCGCCATTTCAGTCACCTCTCCAGGACCAACGGCGCTACATCGGCACAACCTGCTCTTGCCTTTTGTCCTGCACCTGGTACATTGGATTTTCCACTCGTTGGGGAGTGGTCTAATGGTAGGACAACAGATTCTGATTCTGTCAGGTGAGGGTTCGATTCCTTCCTCCCCAACCAGTCCCTTTTGACAGCCATGGTCCCATCGTCTAGCGGTTAGGACAGCGCCCTCTCACGGCGTAAACCGGGGTTCGATTCCCCGTGGGACTACCAAGCAGAGGCC
>JBBIHT010000182.1:0-4957 GCA_037446845.1 Geothrix sp.
ACATGCTGGCCAGATGCCCATGGGGGATCTCGCCCTCCTCCTTGGGGCCTGGGCCGCGGGCCTGGGGCTGATTTATCAGTTCTGGTACTCCCATGCCAGCCAGGTGGCCACCCGGAACAAGGGTGCCCAGGAGCAGCTCCTCCACTCCGTGATGAATGCCGCCACGGACATCGCCCTCATCGCCACGGATCCCGCTGGCCTCATCCAGCTCTTCAACCGAGGAGCGGAAAAAATGCTGGGCCTGGAAGCCCAGGATGTGATCCAGCAGATGACGCCGGAGGCCTTCCATGTGCGTTCGGAGGTGGCAGAACGGGGCAAGGAGCTCAGCGAGGCCCTGGGTACCACCATTCGCGGCTTCCAGGTCTTCGTGGCCCTGCCCGCCAAGGGCCTCAACGAAACCCGCACCTGGACCTACCGCCATGCCGACGGGCACTGCTTCCCGGTGAGCCTGGCCGTCTCGGCGCTGCGGGACCGGGAAGGGAGGATCTTCGGCTACCTGGGGGTGGCCCGGGACATCCAGGCCCAGCAGGCTCGTGAATCCAAACTGGAATCCGATGCCCGCGAGGCCCTGGAAAACGCCCGCCTGAAGTCCACCTTCCTCTCCACCATGAGCCACGAAATCCGGACGCCGATGAACGCCATCAGCGCCATGTCCCGGTACCTGCTCACCACGGACCTGGATCCTGAACAACGGGAGATCACAGAGATTGGCCGAAAGGCGACCCTCAACCTCCTGGAAATGCTGGATCGCGTCCTCGATCTTTCCAAGGCGGAGGCGGGCCAGTTGGACCTGGTATCCAGTCCTTTCTCCCCCATCGGGCTCACCCGGGATTGCGCCGAGCTGTGGCGGGCCGACGCCACTGCCAGGGGTCTGTCCTTTCTTCTGGCCCTGCCCTTCGAGGCCCCGCCCGTGCTTGGCGACGCCATGCGCCTTCGCCAGGTGCTCAACAACCTGCTGGGCAATGCCTTGAAATTCACCACCCAGGGCAGCATCACCCTGCGCCTGCAGGTGCGCCCCGAGCGAGAGCAGGTGCGGCTCCGCTGGTCCGTGGAGGACACGGGCCCCGGCATGGAGCCCGCGGTCGTGCAACGGCTGTTTCGCCCCTTCACCCAGGCCGACGAGAGCATCACTCGCCAGTTCGGGGGCACGGGCCTGGGACTGGCGTTGAGCCGGGAACTCACGACCCTCATGGGGGGCCAGCTGACCGTGGAAAGCCAACCCGAGAAGGGCAGCAACTTCTCCCTGGAGCTTCGGCTGCCTTTGGCCTAGAGCCCCAGGGCCTGCAACTGCCCCGTCAGGTCGCCCACGGGGCCGCCAAGCCGCAGGCGCAGGAGAAACTCCACATTGCCCTGGCCGCCCTTGATGGGGCTCACGGCCAAGGCCAGGGGCCGCAGGTTGGTGCGCGCGAAGGAGTCCCAGACCTGTTCCAGCACGCGCCGGTGAACCCGGGGATCCCGCACAATGCCGCCAGCGCCCACATCCTCGCGGCCAGCCTCGAACTGGGGTTTCACCAGCAGCACGGCCTGGGCATCCTCCAGCAGGCTCGGCAACACGGGAGGAATGGCCAGCCGCAGGGAAATGAAGCTCAGGTCAGCCACCAGCAGACCGCACCGTTCGGGTATGCGGGCCGCGTCCCAGGTGCGCAGGTTGACCTGTTCCATGGACACGACCCTGGGATCGCTGCGCAATTTCCAGTGCAGCTGGTTGGTGCCCACATCCACCGCATAGACCCTCGCGGCACCCCGCTGCAGGAGGCAGTCGGTGAACCCGCCCGTGCTGCTGCCCGCGTCGAGGCAGACCTGCCCCAGCGGCGCGATGGCCCAACGGTCCAGGCCCCCGGCCAGCTTCAGGCCCCCCCGGCTGACAAAGGGCATGGCCTCGCCGCGCAGGCGGATCAACGCGGATTCCATCACGGCGGTGCCCGCCTTGGTCACCGGGACATCCTCCACCAGCACATCCCCGGCGAGGATGCGGGCCTGGGCCCTGGCCCGGGTTTCACAAAGGCCCCGTTCGACCAGCAGGAGATCCAGGCGCTTTTTCAGGGCCTTAGGCTCCCTGGGCGAGGGCGGCCTAGCCATGGGCCACGGATCTCTGCCGACGGAGTTCCTGCCGGTACACCGTGATGTTCCGGTTGTGCTCTTTCAGGGAAGGGGCAAAGTGATGGCCACCCCTGCCGGTGGCGACGAAATAGAGATCACGGGTCACCTCGGGTGATCGGGCCGCAGCCAGGGCGCTGGCACCAGGAATGGCGATGGGGGTGGGCGGGAAGCCCGTCCTGGTGTAGGTGTTGAAGGGGTGTACCCGGCGGATATCCGCGGCCATGGGTGCGCTGAAGCGCAAATCACCCGCCAGCCACCTGGCGTAGAGGCTGGTGGGATCGCACTGCAGGCGCATGCCCAGCTCCAGGCGCTTCAGGTAGACCCCGGCAACCTTCGGCTGTTCCGCTTCCAGGTGCGTCTCCTTTTCCACCAGGCTGGCCAGGATCAAGGTCTGGTAGGGAGGCAGCCGCGCTCCCTCGAGCCTGGGGCGGACCTGGTCCCTGAAGGCCTCCACCAGCATCAGCATCACCTCCTCGGGCTCCATGGCGTGATGGAACCGGTAGGTAGCGGGAGCCACCAGGCCCTCCAGGCTTTGCGCCTCCTCAAAACCCGCGGCCCGGGCCAGCCTGGGGCTGTGCCAGAGTATCCAGAACACCGGCTCAGGGACGAACTCCTGGAGCCGTTTCTGCAGGGCCCAGGCATGGGCCCCCTCGGGGATATTCACGAGCGTGAAATGGATCTCCGCCCGCCGGAGCTTGCCTGCCACCTCCGCCAGGCTGGCACCGGCCTTGAAGGTGTACTCGCCCCGGATCAACTGGAGCTTCCGGGCCCGCGCCCACAGCTTGAACAGGGAAGCAGAGCGGATCACCCCGTCCCGCTCAAGCTGGTCAGCCACCTGATTGATGCTGGTGCCGCGCCTCACCAGGACGATGCCATCGCGCTGCAAGGGCCCCTGGCCCTGCCAGGCCCACCAGCCTCCCAGCACCGGTAGCAGGGCCAGGATCAGGGTTGCCAGGAAAAGGCGGAGGGAGATGGGGGATCGCGCCATCCCATCAGCATGCCGTGATAGCGTGGATCCATCCACCCAGGAGCCCCATGAATCCCACCGGCTATCGTCGCCAGGTCGGCCTGTTTTCCGCCACCATGCTCATCGTGGGCTCCATGATCGGCAGCGGTGTGTTCATCGTCTCCGCCGACATGGTGAGGACCGGCCGGTCGGGAGGCTTCCTGCTGGCGGCCTGGGGCCTGACGGCGCTCCTGACCCTGTTCGCGGCCCTCAGCTACGGCGAGCTGGCCGGCATCTACCCAAAGGCTGGGGGCCAGTACACCTACCTCCGCGAGATCTACGGCCCCGCCACCGGTTTCCTCTATGGCTGGACCTTTTTCATCGTCATCGAGTGCGGCACGATCGCGGCGGTAGCCGTGGGCTTTGGCAAATACCTGGGCTCCTTCTTTCCTGCCGTCACCGATACCGCCTGGATTGGCCCGCACCTGGATGTGCCCTTGCTCAAGCTCACCCAGGGCTTCGGCGTGGGGCCCTATCACCTGGGGCTCACCCCTTCGCGGGTGGCAGCCATCACCGTGGTGGTGGTGCTCAGCGCCGTGAATCTCTACGGGGTGAAACTGGGCGCCCGTATCCAGAATTTCTTCACGGTGCTGAAAATCGGGGGCCTCGCCGCCCTCATCATCCTGGGCCTGTGCCTGAAACCCGCGGTGACGCCGGTCCAGGGCCCGTTCCTGCCGGTGGATGGCACCACCACCCTGCCCTTCCTGACCGCCCTGCTGGTGGTTCAGACCGGCAGCATGTTCTCGGCGGATGCCTGGAACGCCATCACCTTCATCGCGGGCGAGGTAAAGGACCCCAAGCGGGTCATCCCCATGTCCCTGTTCATCGGCACGACCCTGGTGTGCGGCATGTATGTGCTGGCCAACGCTGCCTATCTGAAGGTATTGGGCCCCACCGGCATCGCCATGGCCCCCCAGGACCGGGTGGGGAGCGCGGCGCTCCAGGCCCTGTTCGGTGGCGGTGGCGGCCTCATCATGGCGGGCATCATCCTGGTGTCCATGTTCGGCTGTCTGAACGGGCTGGTGTTCTCGGGAGCCCGCGTCTACCAGCGCATGGCTGAGGATGGGCTGTTCTACCCCCCTGCCGCGACCTTGAATGCCCAGGGCGTTCCGGGCCTTGGCCTATGGATCCAGGCCCTGTGGACCTGCCTCCTGACCCTCACCGGCACCTACGGGCAGCTGCTGGATTTCGTGATGCTGCCCACCATCCTTTTCTACATTTTCACGGTGGGCGGCGTGTTCATCCTGCGCTGGCGCCAGCCGGACCTGGCTCGCCCGGTGCGGGTCTGGGGCTATCCCTTCCTGCCCGCGCTGTACCTGCTCGGGGCCATCGCCATCATCGGCGCCCTGTTCGTCTACCGTCCCAGCTACTCCTGGCCCGGATTGGTGCTGGTAGCCCTGGGGTGGCCGGTCTACCTCGCCCTGAGACCCCGTGGCACACTGTGAGTTCCCCGCGCATTGACGCGTTCAGATCAAGGAGCAGGCCATGTTGCATGTCGTTGTACTCGGGGCCGGTCGCGTTGGCGGCACCATGGCCCGGGACCTGGCCAAGGATTTCAAGGTCACCGTCGCGGATCGCTCCGAAAGCGCCCTGGCCCGGTTGTCCTCCACCGTCCTCGCCACGCGGTTGGCCGATTTGTCCCAGGCCGAGGGCGTCCGGGGGGCCATCGGCGACGCGGATCTGGTCGTGGGCGCCGTGCCTGGCTTCATGGGTTTCGCCACGGCGAAAGCCGTGCTGGAAGCAGGCAAACCCCTGGTGGACATTTCCTTTTTCGATGAGGACTGCTTCGAACTGGATGCCCTGGCGAAGGCCCAGAACCTCACCGCCATCGTGGACTGTGGCGTGGCTCCC
>JBBIHT010000183.1:0-4953 GCA_037446845.1 Geothrix sp.
CAGGCCGCCACGGTGCCGTAGCCGCTGCCGGCCAGGTCGAGGATCTCGTCGTACTTGGCCGGTTCGATGCCCTCGAAGGGGCAGGCATCAATGCCCAGTACTGCGGCCGAGGTGAGCAGATTGCCCAGGGCGATATAGGTCTGGCGGGCGGCCCATTCCCGGATGATGGCATGCCGGGGACCGTTGACTAGGTCACCCATCATGAACCCCTTGTAGCTGGCCAAGCTCTCGATGCTGACACCCCTCACTTCGGCGATGCGGGCGATGAAGAGGTCCACATCGCTTTCGGTGATGTCCTGCTTGGCGGCCAGCACCACGAGGTGGCTGCAGTCCTCCACCTGGGCCTGATTCCAGGAGGCGGGCCGCAGCCTGGCCTTCAGGGATGGCTCGGTGACGATGATGAACTTCCAGGGTTGCAGGCCGTAGCTCGATGCCGTGAGCACCAGGGCCGATTCAAGAATGCCCCAGTCATGGGTGGAGACCTTCCGGGTGGCATCGAACTTCTTGGTGGCATAGCGCCAGTTCAATTGCTGGATGAGACTTTCGCCCGAGAGCAGGGTCATGGGTACCTCGACAGGATGGTGAACCTGGGATGGATTACAGGGCCTTCTGCAGGCGGGCCCGGATCTGCTCCATGGGGAGGGCGCCCACGATGCGGTCCACCGGGGCACCGTCCTTGAAGAGCACCAGCGTGGGCATGCTCAGGACCTCGTACTGCTCGGACAGGGCTGTGAAATCGTCCACATTGAGCTTGGCGAAGGCCAGCTTGCCCTGGAACTCTGCCGCCAGCAGTTCGGTGACCGGGGCCAGCTCCCGGCAGGGGGCGCACCAGGGTGCCCAGAAATCCACCACGGTGGTCCCCCGGGAAATCGCGGCGGCAAATGTCTTGTCAGTTAGGTGCTGAATGAGGTCGGGCATTCCGAAACTCCGGTGGATAGCTCCCAGGATAGCTGACTCGGGGGCCACTCCGTCAGGACATTCGATGCGCCAGCTTCCGTTCAGGCCATCCGCGGGCGGAAGGGCTCGCCCACCCAGTAGATCAACTCCAGCGGGTCGTCCACATCCCAGAGCAGTACTTCGGCCCTGGCACCGGCATGGAGGTGGCCCAGGTCGGCGTGGCGAAGGCTCCGGGCGGCGTGCAGGGTCATGGCCGAGAATCCCTCCTCGAAGGTCATGCGTAGCTGGAGACAGCCCAGGCGCAGGATGGTGAGCGGATCCACACAGGGGCAGGAACCGGGGTTGAAGTCCGTGGCCAGGGCCACCGCACAGCCCGCTTCGATCATCCTGCGGGCGGGGGCCCAGTCCCGCATGCCCAGGAAGAAGGTGGTCCCCGGCAACAGCACGGGCGTCACCTGTGCCGCAGCCATGGCCCGCATGCCAGTCTCACTGCAGAACATCAAATGATCGGCGCTGGCCGCGCCCAGCTCCGCCGCCAGCTCGGCCCCGCCGGTCCAGGAGAGTTCGTCCGCGTGGAGGCGGGGAACGAGGCCAAGGCCCTTGCCTGTCTCAAGAATGCGGCGACCCTGCTCCGCGGTGAAGACTCCGGTTTCCACGAACACATCGCAGAACCGGGCCACGCCGGGATGGCGACGAACCAGCTCGGGCAGCCACTCCTCTGCCACGGCCCTGGCATTGGCCGCGGCGTCACCCTGGAATTCCGGGGCCAGGTCGTGGGCCGGCAGGAGGGTGACATCCAGGCTCCAACCGCGGCGTTGCAGTTCCCCATAGGCCGCCGTGAGTCTGGATTCCGCCTCCAGCTCCAGGCCGTACCCGGTCTTGCCTTCGAGGTGCACGACGCCCCGTTCGCGGAAGGCCCGCAGCCTCGCCTCGCCTAGGGCGACCAGCTCCTCCACGGAGGCGCCGCGGGTGGCGCGAACCGTCTCGCGGATCCCGCCGCCCTCCGCGGCGACCTGCTGGTACGAAACACCGTGCAGTCGGCGATTGAACTCGCCGGCGCGATTGCCGCCGAACAGCAGATGGGTGTGGGGATCCACCAAGCCCGGCGTGGCCCAGGCCCCACCGCCATCCACCCGGGGAGCATCGCCCCAGCTCGCGGGGAGATCCCGCGCCCGGCCCAGCCACCGGACCCGGCCCCCCTCCATGGCCAGGGCGGCGTCGGGGATGCGGTCCACTCCCCACAACTGGGTCGGATCCGGGGTCAGGAGGCCCCTGAGGTTCACGAGCACGCGTCGGTCGGACATGGAACCAGTCTGCCAGGAGTGCCTGGGAGTCCGCGCATTTCGGATCAACCGGGATCGGCGGACACCTGGGGTTCCCTGTTTCCACGCCGCTGCCACCGCCTCCAACCGGCGGCCCGGATCCAGCTCCGGGCGGGGGTTTCCAGGTAGCGATGCGATGCCAGGGCCAGTACGGTGGCGGTGGCGAGGATGGCGGCGCGATAGGCGAGGGCGAAAGGAAGACCAGTGGCATTGAGCCAGGCGACCCGCTGCACAAAGAGCCAGATCACGGGCACCTGGAGGATGTAGAGGCTGTAGCTGGCATCGCCCAGGGCCACCAGGGCCGGATGGGAAAGCCAGGGACCAAAACTGCCGCTGGGGGACAGGGCCAAGGCGAGGATCAGCGCCGCGAAGGGCAGGGCGAGGGCCACATTGTGCATCATGGCCGTGGGGATGCGATCCCCGGCGCACAGTCCAATCAGCACCAACAGGGCAGCGAACCGGGCCAGCCACCGCCCCAGGGGCTCGGTGAGGCCCAGTTCCCGCCGGGCCGCGAACAGGCGGCCCGCGGCCACTCCCAGCACGAACTCGGGCAGCCGCACGACGGGAAGAAATTTGATGAGATTCCGCCCCCCCTCGTGGGCCCAGTCGTGTCCGAGCCAACCATGGGGGGTCCAGGCGCAGTAGGCCAGGTGGCCAAGCACGCTCGCTGCGTAAAGGAGGCACGCCAACCCCAGGAAGCGGCGGACCGGCAGCCTGTTGGACACAACTGCCAGGAGCGGGAAAAGCAGGTAGAAGCATGCCTCCACGGAAATGGACCAGGAGGGAAAGTTGAAGGTGAGCGCGAAGGGGGGCACCCAGGCGTGCGCCAGTCCGAGCGTGGCGAGGATATCCAGGATCCTCACCCCTCCGCCTCCGGGCGGGTAGCCGCCGTTCCAGGCCTTGATGCTCAGGAGGGCAGCCACCAGGGTGAAGCCCAGCAGGTGGCCCGGGTAGATGCGGGCGAGACGCGCCAGCCAGAACTGACCCAGGTCGAAGCGCGGGGTGCCTACGCGGTGGCCGTATTGGTAGGCGAGGATGAAGCCCGACAGGATGAAGAAGAAACTCACCCACACGAAGCCGCTCTCAACGCTGCTGCGCAGAAGCCTGGGCAGGTGCTCCATCACCGGAGCCCGGTGGGAGATGTGAAAGACAACCACCAGTGCCGCTGCCAGGAAGCGCATGGAGGTGAGCACGGCGAGGCGCTCGCGGGGCGGATCAGGGGGGGTGGTCATGTCGCTTGGGTGCTTTCTTGATAGCATCGCCGTACAGCGGAGGCTTTCGTGGTGGCATCGGGCACGGTGTACAAGGACTGGCCGAGGCGCTTCCGGCTGGGCAGGCGCACCACTTCGATGCTGGTCGCTCTCACGAGTATGACGCTTTGCGCCCAACCGCGCGAGGGATCAGGCAAGGCGCTGCTTCCGGGGTTGATGCTCAAGCCGGGCGAGGGCCTGGCCCTGGCTCTGGAGGCCACTGAGGTGCGACTCCTGGGCGAGGCCAAGGTCGAGTCTCCCATGGGTGGCCTCTCGAAGCTGGTCTGGTTGCGCCTGGAAGGCGCCGACTGGACCAGCCGGGGTTTCCGGTTCCGATGCACGGGTTCCGTGCCGCCCTATGTTTGCACGACCCCCAATGGCCATGGACGCGTGGATGTCGGCGCGGCCCTGGGCAAGGACTGCGACCTGGCCTTCCTGGCCTGGACCGCTGATTCCCGCAGGCGCTGGCTCGAGGAGTACACGGAAGCCCCGGCCCGGCTCCGTCTGCTGGAGGCGTTCGCTCCCTTCCTGGGGGGGCGGCTGCCTGCCGGGGACCTGCTGCCCGTCTTTTCCCCTGCCTGGGTGGGCCAGGGTGATCTCCTCCGGACCAGCCCCGAAGCCCTGCTCCGCTGGCTGACGGCACCCGGGAACGAGGAAGTCATCACCTTCGGGAAACGGTACCTGGCGGGGTACTGGGTGGAATTCCGGGAGCTCATGGGCACGGAAGGCTGGTGGTTCATGGCCACCACGGTGTTGCACCCAGGCGTCCCATCTGAAGCCAGTGGCTGGGTGGTTGGCGGCAGAGGCTCCCTCGTGGCCGTTTTGCATATTCCAAAAGGCCGCGGGGAAGTGGAGGGACTCCGACGATTCAGGGCCCTTCTGGGGATTAAACCTTGACCTGGTGGGTGTATCTCCTGCGCTGTGCGGATGACACTTTGTACTGCGGCATTGCCCTGGATGTGGCGGCCCGATTGGAACAGCACCGCACGGGCAAGGGGGCCAAGTACACCCGTGGCCGGGCTCCACTGGTGCTCGTGTACGAGGAGCCGTGCCGCACCCAGGCCGAGGCCCTGCGCCGGGAGCGCGCCATCAAGCGCCTGCCCAGGGCGGCCAAACTCAGGCTTGGCGCGCCTGGCCCATCTGGGTGATCAGTTCGGCCACGGCCAGGTCGGGGGCCGGTGCCTTGAACACGGCATTGCCCGCCACGAGGCAGTCGGCTCCGGCACGGATGAGGTCCGCGGCGTTTTTCAGGCTCACACCACCGTCCACCTGGATGAAGAAGGGCACCCCGCGCTGGGCCCGGAGGGCATTGAGCCGCTTCACTTTGTCCAGGGTGCGGGGGATGAAGCTCTGGCCGCCGAAACCAGGATTGACGCTCATGAGCAGCACGAAATCGAAATCGCCCACCAGGTCCACCAGGGTTTCCACTGGCGTGCTGGGGTTGAGCACCACTCCCGCCTTGCCCCCGCCAGGGCGGGGGCAAG
>JBBIHT010000184.1:0-4928 GCA_037446845.1 Geothrix sp.
GAGGATGGCGGTGCCAGGGGCCCCAGGGGCCTCCAGGAGAAGCAGGCGGCCCTGGACCTCGCCCTGGCGGTGGTGCAAAAGCTTCGGGGAGCTGGCTTCGAGGCCGCCGCCACCCGTTCGGAGGATGTGTTCATCCCCCTCTGGGACCGCGCCAGGGCCGCGAACGCCCAGGGGGCGGACCTGTTCATCAGTCTGCATCTCAACGCGGCCAGGGCCCGATCCGCCCGGGGCTCCGAAGTCTATTTCCTCAGCCTGGGCGAAGGGGACGACGCCGAGGTGGTGGCCACGGAAAATGCAAGCGCCGGACAGGGACCAGGCAGTGCCGATACCATCGTAGCCAGTATCCTGGAAGACCTCGCCCAGAAGGCGTTCCTCCAGGATTCCGAGCGCCTGGCGGTGGCCATCCAGGGCCAGCTCAACCGCCTGGCCGGCATCAAGGAACGGGGCGTCAAGCAGGCCCCCTTCATCGTCCTTCGGGGGGCGGCCATGCCCGCCGTGCTGGTGGAGGTGGCCTTCATTTCCAACCCCAGGGAGGAAGCCAAGCTGAAGGACGAGGCGTTCAGGGCCAGGGCCGCGGAGGCCATCACTCTGGGAGTTCGCCGCTACTTCGCGGAGGCCAGTGGCGGCGTGCGCCGCCGGACCGTGGGCGGGCCCGGCTGAGTGCTCTGAGTGCTCTGATCGCACTCATCGCGGGAGCGCGGTATTCGGGGGCCTAGTTGGGCGCGGCGGCGCCATCCCCTTCACCATCCAGGGAGGCCATCATGGCTTCGCTGGCGGCAAGTACCGCCTCGGTCAGCAGGTTCTGGGCCTCGAGTAGCTGGCTCTCGCATCCCCGCAGGGCATCGGCGTCCTGGGAAGCCACTGCCTGGCGGGTCCGGGCCAGGACATCCCGCACCATATTCTGCTGGTCCTCCGTGAGGTACTTGCCGCACTCGGCGAAGCTCTTGTCGCAGGAGAAGATCAAGCCTTCGGCGGAGGCAATGTACTTCATGGCGTCGCGCTTCTTCACATCGGTTTCCGCGTTGGCCAGGGCTTCCCGGATCATGCGCTGGATCTCCAGCTCCGAGAGCCCGGAGCTGGGGCGGATGGCCATGCTTTGTTCAAGGCCGGTCATGAGATCCCGCGCCGACACCTTCACGATCCCATTGGAATCAATGTCAAAGGCCACTTCGATCTGGGGCACACCCTTGGGCAGGGGTGGCAGGTTGATGAGGTCGAAGCGCCCCAGGCTCTTGTTGTGCTCGGCCAGCTCCCGTTCGCCCTGAAGCACATGAATCTCCACCCGGGCCTGGTTGTCCGTGACGGTGGTGAAGGTGCGGGCGTCCCGGGTGGGGATGGTGGCGTTGCGCTGGATGATTTTCACGAACCCACCGCCCTGGGTCTCGATACCCAGGCTGAGAGGGGTCACATCCAGCAGCACCAGATCCTTGATGTCGCCCTTGAGCACGGCCCCCTGGATGGAGGCACCCACGGCCACCACCTCGTCAGGGTTGATGCTGCGGTTGGGCTCTTTGCCAAAAAAGTCGCGCACCAGCCGTTGCACCAGGGGCATGCGGGTCTGGCCGCCCACCAGGATGATCTCGTCAAGGTCCTTGGCGGATTTCTGGCCCTGTTCCAGGGCGTCCTTGATTGGAATGAGGGTCAGGTCCACCAGATCCTTGACCATGGCCTCGAGTTCTTCCCGGGTGAGGGTGGCTTCCAGGTGCTGGGGGCCGCCTTGGCCCTGGGCGATGAAGGGAAGGCGGATCTCCACCCGATCCAGGGTGGACAATTCGCACTTGGCTTTCTCGCTGGCCTCTTTCAGGCGCTGGAGGGCCATGCGGTCGCTGGAAAGGTCAATGCCGGTCTTCTCGAGGAAAGTCTTCACCAGCCACGACTGGATGGCCTGGTCAATATCCTCGCCTCCCAGGAAGGTGTCCCCGCTGGTGGCGAGCACCTCGAAGACCCCATCGTTCATTTCCATGAGCGTGAAATCCACGGTGCCGCCGCCGAAATCGTAGATGCCCAGAACCTGTTTCACGCTTGGCTTGTTGAATCCGTAGGCCAGGGCGGCGGCGGTGGGTTCGTTGATGATGCGCTGGACATTGAGGCCAGCGATCTTGCCGGCATCCTTGGTGGCCTGCCGCTGGGCATCGTCGAAGTAGGCGGGCACCGTAATGACCGCGTCCGTCACCTCCTCGTGCAGGAAGGCTTCGGCTGCCTGTTTGAGCGAACGCAGGACGATGGCTGAGACCTCCGGTGGCGCGTAGTCACGGTCCCCCACCCGGAGCCAGGCATCGCCGTTGGGCGCGGACACCACGGGGAAAGGCAACCGGCTCACGGCTTCCTGCACCTTGGGGGACTGGAATCGCTGGCCGATGAGGCGCTTGACGGCAAACAGCGTCCTCTGCGGATTGGTGACGGCCTGCCGCTTGGCGATGTGGCCCACCAGGACATCGCCCTTGTCCGTGAAGGCCACCACCGAAGGCGTGGTGCGACTGCCTTCCCGGTTGGGAATCACGCGGGCATCACCCCCCTCCATCACACAGAGGCAACTGTTGGTGGTGCCCAGATCTATACCGATCAGTTTGCCTGCCATGGGGGAAACTCCGGGGGTTGCTTATTCATGCTACTGATTTTTTGCAGATCCATCCATCTGTGCCTTGGTTTCTATCAGGCATTCGTGGGCTCGTCGAGTCGGTTCACCACCACCCGCGCCGCCCTGAGGAGCTGGCCCCGGAGCGAGTAGCCCCGTTCGTAGATGGCTGCCACCACGCCATCGGGGAGGCTGGGATCCGCGAAGGTGGTGAGGGCCTCGGAATGCAGGGCATCAAAGGGATCGCCCACCTGCAGATTGAGGGCCTCGACATTGAGGCGGCGCAGGGCTTCCAGGAACTGCTTGTGCACCAGGTCCATGCCGGACTGGAAGGACGCCACATCCGGGTACGAGGCGGCAAGGCCACGGTCGAGGTTGTCGAGTATCGGTAGCACCTCCATGAGGATCTTCCGCTCGGCCTGCTCCACGGCCAGGGCAATATCCCGCTGGGCCCGGTTGCGGAAGTTGTTGAAGTCCGCCGCCAGCCGCCGCTGCTGGTCCATGAGCTCCCCTTCCCGGCGCAGGAGCTCCTCCATCTGCCGCTCGGTTTCGCTCAGGGTGGATTCCAGGTCTGCCTTGCCGTCGGTCTCGGGTTCCGCGGAAGGCAGGTCCGGGAGCGTCATCTCGGGCACTGCCTGGGTGGGGTACTCGGAGGCCACGGCATCGGCCACGGATTGCAGGTCGCCATCCAGAGTCTCATCGAGTGTCAGGTCCACCAAATCCTCCGGTTCGCCCTGAGGCAGGGAGGATCCCGTCTTCGGTTCGTTGGGTGGGTTTGTTGTCATGGCAGAAGTATAAGCATCCAGGCCAGCTGGATCACTCGGAATCTGTTCTCACCGACCCTGCCGGTGGCTCACCTGGCGAGACCACCACCTGAGCCCGCCCATGACCATGCCGTAATCCATGCGTAGCGGCGCCACCAGGGCGAAGGTGACGAAGCCGGCGGGACCCAAGTCCACGGTGCGCACGGCGGTGGCCAGGGGCCAGGCTTTCAGATACGGGTTTTCCGAGCCAAGAAGGAACTGGACATCCTCCGTGGCCTGCCCTGCAAAGGCATTGAGCAGGCGCGCCAGGCGCCCCTGTTCCTCGAAGGTCTCCACCAGACTTCGGAACCTGGCCACATCCTCGAACTCGGGCAAGGCGCCGAGGTTGCCCAGGCCCGCGATCACCACGGGCGAAGCGTCCTGACCTCGGTCGTCGGGCCAGCCGCTGGCCAGGTCGCGGAGGCGTACTCTCAGGGTTTCACCTTCATCGGCGCGGGCCCGCAGGGAATCCAGCAATTGGGACCGCATTTCCAGCAGGGTCAGGCCCGCGAACTGGAGGGTGGCGAAATTGCCCAGTTCGGTGAGCACCGAATCCGGGAAATGCCATGGATTCTCCAGAAGCCGGTGTTCCACCTCGCCCAGGGTGCCCACCCAGATGGCCACCAGGCGGCCCGTGGTGACGGGCACGAATTCCAGGCGCACCAGCCGGCTTTGGGTCAGGGGCTGGGGCAGGGCCACGCAGGCGCCTCCCATGACCTCGGCCAGCACGCGGCTGGCCTGCCGGGCCCAGAGCTCGGGATCCAGGTCGAGGCCGTGAAGGGTGGCCTTCAGACGATCAGCGGCCGCGGGTCCAGGGGGCGTCGCCTTGAGCCAACGGTCCACATAGTACCGGTAGGCCCGCTCGGTGGGGACGCGGCCCGCCGAGGTGTGGGGCTGCTGGACCATGGCCTCATCCTCCAGGTCCGATAGCACATTGCGAATGGTCGCGCTGGAGAGATCCTCGGGGTACCGCTTGGCCAGCAGCCGCGAGCCGACGGGTTCGCCCGCCTCGAGGTAGGTCTCGATGAGGGTGCGCAGCACGGACTCGCCGCGGGGATTGAGATGGGGTTGGGCCATGGGGCAGGGGCTCAGGAAAGGGGTTGGCAACCTGCCCCACTATACGGCATGATCACACACCCAAAGGAGGACCCATGCGATCCCGTTTGACGCTATTTTCCACGGCTGTTGCTCTGCTTATGGTTCTGGGATGCAACTCGAAAAGCCCTGCGGCGCTCCAGGCCGAGGAAGCGGCCAAGGCCGCTGAGGCCAAGGTGGCCCAGCTCGAGCAGCAGTTGGCCGATGCCAAATCCGGCAAGGTCACAGGCGAGGATGCCGAAACGGTTCGGACGCTCACCAAGTCCCAGATCAAGGCCCTGGAGCGGCAGGTGTCGGATGCCAAACGGCGGGCCGCCGCCTCCAAACAGGAAGCGGTCACCCTGGCCGCCGCCCCCGCCGCCAAGGAGGCCCCCAAGCCCGTGGTGGTCGAGATTCCCGTGGGCACCAAGCTGGAGGTAACTCTGGCCCGGGAGTTGACCACCGAGAAGGATCAG
>JBBIHT010000185.1:0-4885 GCA_037446845.1 Geothrix sp.
GTCCTTGTCGTACTTGAGCACGGCCACCTCGACCTTGTCGCCCACCTGGAACATCTCGCTGGGGTGGTTGAGCCGGCCCCAGGACATATCGGTGATGTGCAACAGGCCGTCCACGCCGCCCAGGTCCACGAAGGCCCCGTACTCGGTGATGTTCTTGATGGCGCCCTCGACCAGCTTGCCTTCCTCGAGGCCCGCGAGGGTCTCTTCCTTGAGGCTGGCGTTGATGGTTTCCAGGAACAGCTTGCGGGACAGGACGATGTTGCCTCGCCGCCGGTTGACCTTGATGACCTTCATGTCGAAGGACTTGCCAAGGTAGGGATCCAGGTTGCGCACGGGTTTCATGTCCACCTGGCTGCCAGGCAGGAAGGCGCGGATGCCGATGTCCACGGCCAGGCCGCCCTTGACCTTCTCGAGCACGGTGCCGTGCACGGTCATATTGGAGCGGAAGGCCTTCTCGACCTCGTCCCAGATCTTCATCTTCTCGGCGCGCTCGCGGCTGAGGCGCACATTGCCATGGGCATCCTCGAGCATCTCGAGGAGAACCTCGACCACCTCGCCCACCTGAACGCCCTGGGTACCGTCGGGATTGTTGAACTCTTCAAGGTTGACGGTGCCTGAGCCCTTGTAGCCGATGTCAACGATGACATCCTTGCCGCGGATCTCGACCACGACGCCCCGGACCACTTCCTCCTCGCGGAGGCCGCGGGTCTCACCCTGCATGGCCGCGAGGAACTCCTGGCCCTCGGCGCTGTCGTCCTCGACATAGCCCGCATCCAGGACGGTGATCCGTCCCATCTGCTTGGAGCCTCGGCCCTTGATGATTGATTCTAGCTTGGACATGGATGTCCACCTCGTTTGGTTGCGCCCACGCTCTGGTGGTGCGCTGGAATCCCGGCACGCGAAGTCCGGCAGAACGGACAGGTTATCCAGGAAAAGCCTCGGGAGCCAGGGAAAACTAGACCGAGATCACCACGATGTCCGGGTCCACTTCCTTCTGGAGCATGCCCTCGATGGCGGCCAGGGTGCCGGTCATGCTGGCCGGGCAGCTGTCACAGGCGCCCATGTAGCGGATCATGATCTGCTTCTCGTGGCGGCCGATGAGCTCAAGGCCCCCGCCATCCGCCGCCAGGGCGGGGAGGATGCCGCTTTCGAGCACCATGCGAATGTCCTTCAGCAGGGGGTCGTTTTCGTCCTCAATCCGGGTGAAGACCCTGGGCGCCGCCTGTGGGCTGGACTGTCCCCCCACGCCTGCGGCGGCCCGGATGGGTGCCGCCAGCAGGGGCAACAGCTCGGGCCAGCCCTTGTCCTCGGTCTTGGTGACGGTGAGGAACTTGTCCTGCATGAACACGGATGAGACATGGCCCACGGCGAAAAGGGCCTTGGCCAGGTCATCATGCTGCGCCGTTTCGGCATTGGGGAAGGATTTGGGGAAGCCCACGGCCACCGCGTCCTTCAGCACGAATTTCACGGCGTTGGGATTGGGGGTGTATTCGATTTCCGCGATCTTGGGCATGAAAGGCTCTTAACTGCGAGAAACGCCCAGGGGCGCAGGGGAAGAGGGGGGCTGGGGTTCGTTCATGGTTCGGTTCCAGTGGCTGGCGAAGAAGGATTTTCCCGGGGTTTCACACCCTGCGCGGGCCCCTATTCGGTGCTCGCTTCGGCCTCGCCCCTGAGGGCGGCGTGCAGGGTGGCCCAGGGGAGGACGGCGCACTTCACGCGTACGGGCAGGTCCCGGACACCCGCGAAGAGGACCAGCTTGCCCAGGAGAGGGGCCTCCGTGGCGGGGTCCAGTTCGCCCCGCACCATGCCCCGGAACTGCTCCGCCATGGCCAGGACCTCGGTGACTGTTTTCCCCTTCACGGCGCCGGTCATGAGGCTGGCGCTGGAGACATCAATGGCGCAACCGCTGCCCGTGAACTTGATGTCCTGCACCAGCTCGCCCTCGACGATCAGGGTCAGATCCAGCTCGTCCCCGCAAAGGGGGTTGTGTCCCTCAGCGCGATGCGTGCAGGGCTCCAGCTTCCCGAAATTCCGTGGCTTCTTGTTGTGCTCCAGGATCACTTGCTGGTACAGCTCGCGGGGGTCGCTCATCGGAACAACTCGATGGCCTTCAGGACGGCGGTTACCAGCAGGTCCACTTCCTCGCGGGTGTTGAAATAGGCAAGGGAGACGCGGGTGGTGGCCGGGACGCCGAAGCGGGCCATAACCGGCTGGGCGCAGTGGTGGCCGGCGCGGACGACGATGCCTTCACCATCCAGGAGGCTGCCCAAGTCGTGGGGATGAATGCCGTCCACCACCAGGGACAGGACGCTGGCCTTGTGCCTGGCGGTGCCCAGGATGCGCAGACCAGGGATCGTGCCAAGGCGCCCGGTGGCGTAGGCCAGCAACTCCTGCTCGTGGGCGGCGATGCGGTCCAGGCCAAGGGCGGAGACATAATCCAGGGCTTCGCCCAGGCCGATGGCGGCGGCGATGGCGGGGGTGCCCGCCTCGAATTTTCCCGGGGAGGGCATGTAGGAAGTCTTCTCCCAGGTCACCGAGCGGATCATGCTGCCGCCGCCCTGCCAGGGGGGCATGGCTTCCAGCAGGGCCAGCTTGCCGTACAGCACGCCTATCCCCGTGGGGCCCGACAGCTTGTGGCCGCTGAAGGCGTAGAAATCCGCATCCAGATCCTGCACATCCACGGCCAGGTGAGGCACGGCCTGGGCGCCATCCACCAGGACGGGGACTCCCTTGGCATGGGCCTGGGCGATGATCTCCTTCACCGGGTTCACGGTGCCCAGCACATTGCTTACATGGACCACGCCCAGAAGCCGGGTGCGCTTCGTGATGAGCGTTTCGAGCGAGTCCAGGAGCAGCTCTCCGGCATCGTTCATGGGGATGACCTTGAGGGTCGCCCCCTTTTCTTCGGCCAGCATCTGCCAGGGCACGATGTTGGCGTGGTGCTCCATGGCCGACAGGAGGATCTCGTCACCGGCCTTCACGCGCTGGCGACCGAAGGTCTGGGCCACGAGGTTGATGGCCTCGGTGGTGCCCCGGGTCCAGACAATCTCTTTGATCGAACCGGCGCCGATGAACTTCCGCACTTTCTCGCGGGCGGCCTCGTAGAAGTCCGTGGCCTCCTGGCTCAGGGTGCTGACGCCACGGTGGACATTGGTATGTTCCTCCCGTTCGTACCGGGCCATGCGCTCGATGACGGGCAGCGGCATCTGGCCGCTGACGGCGCTGTCCAGGTAGACCACGGGCTTGTGGTGGAGAACTCTGGCGAGCAGGGGGAAATCCTGACGGATGGCCGTGACATCGAGGGGTTGCAGGGTGGTGGTCATGCGAGTTCTCCCAGGGATCCGGCCTGGGTGCGCGCCATCACGAGCTGGCGCAGGGACCGGCGCAGGCTGGCCACCCGGATGTGGCTCAGCACATCGGCGGCGAAGCCATAGGTGAGCAGGTTCCGCGCGTCATCGGGATTCAATCCGCGGCTCTGGAGGTAGAACAGCTCCTCGGGATCAAGCTGTCCCACGGTCGCGCCGTGACTGCATTTCACATCATCGGCGTAGATCTCCAGCTGGGGCTCGGTATCCACCCGGGCGCCCTCCGAGAGGAGCAGATTGCGGCTCTGCTGGCGAGCGTCAGTGCCCAGGGCCCCCGGCATCACGCGAACCTGGCCGATGAACACCGCGCGGGAGCGGCCGTCCAGGATGCACTTGTGCAGCTGGCGGCTGGTGGCCCGGGGCTCCGCATGGTCGGTGAAACTGTGCGTATCAGCCAGCTGGTCCTGGCCCAGCAGGGCCAGGCCATCCAGGGTGGACTCCGCGCCTTCGGCGAGGTGAACCAGGGGTTCCTGGCGGGACAGCCGGGCGCCGAAAGTCAGCGTCCGGGATTGGTACTGGCCGCCCCGGGCCACCTCGGCCCGGAGCGTGCCCAGGTGGAAGGCGTTGGGACTCTCCCGCTGGACCCGCTCGTGGCGAAGCACCGCGCCCTCGCCCACGCGGATCTCGACGACCGGGCAGCTCAGATAGGCGCCCTCGCCCAGGTGCTCCTCCACCAGCTCCAGCTCCGCGCCCCGTTCCAGCAGGATGAGCAACCGGGGGAAGACGGCCACGGGTGTGGTGGCCGTAGTCGCGAAGAGCAGGTGCAGCGGGGGGCTCACCTTGAGGCCCTTCGGCACCAGGATGACGGCGCCATCGGTGAATCGGGCGGTATTCAGGTCTTCGAAGATGCCTCGCGGGGTCCCATCGCCCTGGGTTCCCAGGGTTCCCAGGGCCCGGCAGGCTTCGCTGGCCTGGGACAGGGGCAGGAAACGGACCCCCGGGGGAATCACCGAGGTGCAGCTCGCATGGGGCGCATGGTGGCCGTTCACGAATACCTGGCGGGTGCCCAGCATCTCAGACAACAGGTGGCTGCTCAGGTCCATGCTGACCCTGGGTGCCTGGGCAAAGGCGAGGGTCGCCAGATCCTTCAGGTCCGTGTATTTCCAACTCTCCTGGCGGGTCGTGGGCAGCTCGCGCCCCTCGATCCGGGCTTCGGCGGCGCTTCGCAACGCTTCCCACTCGGCGGGCCGGGGCCCGGCGAGCAGTTCCGACAGGAACGGACTGGCGACCGCCGAACTCATCGGGAGCCCCCGGCGGCGGCCTCTTCCAGCACCCAGTCGTAGCCGCGCTCCTCCAGTTCCAGGGCCAATTCCTTCCCGGCGCTCTTGAGGATGCAGCCGCCGGACAGCACATGCACGAACTGGGGCTGGATGGTCTCCAGGATGCGGGGGAAGTGGGTGATGATCAGCAGGGCCCGGTCGGGCCGCTGGAGGCGGTTCACGGCATCGCCCAGCACGCGCAGGGCGTCAATGTCCAGGCCGCTGTCCAGCTCGTCGAGGATCGCCAGCCTGGGTTCCAGC
>JBBIHT010000186.1:0-4881 GCA_037446845.1 Geothrix sp.
CCGTGCAGGGCAGCCTGGTGATGTGGCCCATTTATTCCTATGGGAGCGAGGCCCAGAAGAAGCATTGGCTGCCGAAGCTGGCCTCGGGCGCTGCCGTGGGCTGCTTCGGCCTGACCGAGCCCGACTTTGGCTCCAACCCGGGCGGCATGCGCACTCGCGCCGTGCGCGAGCCCGGGGGAAAATGGCGAATCAATGGCACCAAGATGTGGATCACCAACGGCAGCGTTGCGGATGTGGCCGTGGTCTGGGCCCAGACCGAGGAGGGCATCCGGGGTTTCCTAGTGGAGAAGGGCACACCGGGCTTCAGCGCCCCCCAGATGAAAGGCAAGTGGAGCCTACGCGCCTCGGTCACCTCTGAACTCGTGTTCGAGGATGTGATCGTGGACGAGGCCGCCTCCCTGCTTCCCCTCGTGAAAGGGCTCAAAGGGCCCCTGGGTTGCCTCACCCAGGCCCGCTACGGCATCGCTTGGGGCGTCCTGGGCGCCGCGGATGCCTGCTACCAGTGCGCCCTGGACTACGCCAAGACCCGCATCCAGTTCGACAAGCCCATCGCCAGCTACCAGCTCCAGCAGGAAAAACTGGCCTGGATGGTCACCGAGATCACTAAAGGTCAGCTCCTGGTGCACCAGCTGGGGCGCCTCAAGGATGCCAAGACCTACACGCCGGCCCAGGTGTCCATGGCCAAGATGAACAATGTGAACATCGCGCTGGAGGTGTGCCGCAAAGCCCGCACCATCCTCGGCGCCAACGGCATCCTGGACGAATACCCGGTGATGCGTCACATGGCCAACCTGGAAAGCGTCTACACCTACGAAGGCACCCATGATATGCACACCCTCGTCATCGGCCAGGAAGTGACGGGCATCCCCGCTTATCGCTAGCGCGAGCTAGCGATGGGTGCCCGGCATGGCATCCCCGCTTATCGCTAGCGCGAGCTAGCGATTGGTGCCCGGCATGGCATCCCCGCTTATCGCTAGCGCGAGCTAGCGATGGGTGCCCGGCATGGCATCCCCGCTTTTCATTCTTTCCGGCCATGAATTCTGGCCATCGGCCCCGGATTCGGGGCCAGAATGCGGTATGTCCAAACCCTTCCGAATCCTCTCCATTGATGGCGGTGGAATCCGAGGCCTCATCCCGGCTCTGGTGCTGGCGGAGATCGAAAAGCGAACGGGTCGGGCCATCGCCGATTGCTTCGACCTCATCGCCGGCACCAGCACGGGCGGTATTCTGGCCCTGGGCCTCGCGTGCCCCGGACTTGACGGCCGCCCCCGGTACTCGGCGCTGGACCTGGCTGAGCTGTATGGCAAGGAGGGCCCGCGCATCTTCGGTGCTAGCACCTGGCGCAGGCTCACGAACCCCATGGGCCTCCGCTCAGCCAAATATTCATCCAAAGGCATCGAGGGGGTGCTGACCCAGTATTTTGGTGAAACGCGACTGCGGGAAGCCCTGGTGGAGGTACTTATCACGGCCTACGACCTCGAGCAGCGGGATGCTTTTTTCTACCGCCGCAGGAAGGCGCGGGAGGCCGATCGGTACGATGTGCCCATGCGCGTGGCGGCCAGGGCCACCAGTGCCGCCCCCACCTACTTTGAACCCGCGCTGGTGCAATGGCCAACGGAACGGGATGTGCTGGTGGATGGCGGCGTCTTCGCCAACAACCCTGCCATGTGCGCCTATGCGGAGGCTCGCCAGACCCTACTCGCCGCCGGCAGGTCCGCTGATGACATCCTGCTGGTTTCTGTGGGCACGGGGCTCTATAGCCACCCCTTCCGTTACGAAGAGGCCCGGGGGTGGGGTGTGGCCGGCTGGGCAAAGCCGGTGCTGGAAGTCATCTTCGATGGCGTGGCCGACACGGTGGACTACCAGCTGCGCCAGCTCTTGCCGCCAGGAGTGGACAGCGTGCCTAGGTACCACCGCTTCCAGACTTCCCTCGATGCCGAGCTCAGCGAAATGGATGATACAACCCCCCGGCACCTCGAGGGTCTGCGGGCCGCCGCCGAGCTCGTCCTCCAGTCCCATTCCACGGAAATAGATATGCTGGTCCGGCTACTTGAGGTGCCGTGAAGGTCACTTTTTCGAGGGCTTGTCGGTTCGGACCACCAGGACATCACAGGGGGCCAACCGCACCACCCGGGCAGCGGTGCTGCCGAAAAGGAGGCGTTCCAGCGTGGAATGCCCAACCTGGGCAACCACCAGCAAGGTCTGAGAATCGGCCTCGGCCACCAACTCCTCCGCTGGCCCACCCCATTTCACGATGACGGAGGCTCGTGGGTACGGCTGGACCCAGGCTTCCAGTTGGTCCTTGGCGTGATCCTCCATGCTTTGTAGCCAGGCAGGGTCAGGCAGGGCGATCTGGGCCTCGGGCAACATGGGGGCCGGAGGCTGGAGCACATGCATGGCCACCAGCGGGACGCCGCAACGGTCGGCCCAGGTTCCTCCCCGCTCCAGGGCCTGCCGAGAGGCTGCGGAAAAATCCACACCCACCAACACCCTTTGTACCATCGTGGCCTCCCTCTCGCCCTCATCAAGATAAGTCCCTGTTCCTCTATACGCTTCAAGGAATTGGGGTGCGGTTATTAAAAATAAAAGTTGAAACATCCATAACGAACCCGCATCCTGCGCCAGAGGTTCTGCCATGACCCCAAGGTTCGTCATCTCCCTCATTCCAGGCCAGCCCACCGAAGATGGACACCGGGTGCCCCTGGTCAGGCTGGTCCCAGGGCAGGGGCAGTCCGGCGAAGAAGCCTTCAGGGCCATGGATCCCTTTCTGCTGCTGGATCATTTCGGCCCCATGACCCTGCCTCCCGGATCCGATGCGGGGTTTCCACCCCATCCCCACCGCGGCTTCCAGACCCTGACCTACCTGCTCCAGGGGGCTTTTCGCCACCGTGACAGCGCCGGCGGTTCGGGGCTTCTGAGGCCTGGGGGTGCCCAGTTGATGAATGCGGGCAGCGGAATCGTCCACGAGGAAATGCCGGTGCCCGAGCAGCTGGGGCGGGGAGGTGCCATCGAGGGTGTCCAGCTCTGGATCAATCTGCCGGGCTCCCAAAAGGCTTCTGCTCCGGGCTACACGGACTTTCAGCCGGAGCATCTGCCCTGGCAGGCCCTCCCTGGAGGCCGCATTCGGGCGCTGGCGGGTACCTGGATGGGGGTGACCGGCCCGATTCCGACACCCGCGAAGATTGCCTATGCCCACCTGGAACTGCTAGGCGGTTCAAGGTTTGTTCATGCCGTTCCGCCAAACTGGACCGTGGCGGTGGTCCCGCTGCAGGGGGAGGTCCTGGTGAAGGGTGCCCTTGTCCACCCGAACACCGTGGCCCTCCTTGGGGATGGGGACGAACTGGCCCTGGAGGCAGTCACGGCCACCAGCCTGCTCCTCCTGGCCGGAGAGCCCCTTCGCGAGCCCATCGCCCACCATGGCCCTTTCGTCATGAACAGCCCAGAAGAGATCCAGACGGCCCTGGCGGACTTCCGGGGGGGACGCATGGGTAGCCTCTCCTGAAGCCGAGGCACTTCCATCAGCTCCGATGAGGGGCAAAGCCTCTCAGAATCCCCCATGGAACACAGGTGGGTTGTCCCCCCGCCAGGCCACCTTCGCCTTGACGGGGTCTTGGGCGAGCACTTGCTATGCCTGGAGCAGGCGTTCACCCAGACTGGGGTTGCCTGCACTTCGATCAGTACTCCAGTGGGCAACCGGGGCAATCGATTCCTCACGGACGACACTGTGCTCCTCCGGGAGGCCTGAGCCTTCAGGTCAGCGGCTTCGCCTCGAGCCTGCGGGACAGGGTGCAGCGCCCCTGGGCCAGCTTCCCGAGCGCCCTGGCCAGGGCTTCTCGGCTGCAGGCCAACTGATCGCTCCACTCCTCCAGAGGCACTTCACCACCCCCAGGATGGGCCTCCAGCCACTGGGACCAGAGTTCCGAAAGCACCCTGGCGTCGGGCTCGGAACGGTCTCGCCAGCCGCGTTCCTGAGGCCGCCTGGGTTCATAGAAGGTGGTGCCCTGAAGCCTCTCCGGAAGGAAGGTCTGGTCACGGTCGTAGTCATCGTGGGAGTAATGGTAGGCCACGCCTCGTCCGGCCTGGCGGGCTGGCGCGGTGTGCGCGTCCCGGATGGCCGAGGGGATCGGGGCATCCTCCGCCGCCAGGGCCGCGTCAATGGCCAGGATGGTGGCGTTGCTCTTGGGGGCATTGGCCACATAGATGACGGCCTGGGCCAGGGGAATGCGCGCTTCGGGCCAACCGATCTGCTCCACCGCGCGGCTGGCCGCTTCGCACAGGATGAAGGCCTGGGCATCAGCATTGCCCACATCCTCCGCCGCACAAACCATGAGGCGCCGCGCGATGAAGCGGGGATCCTCGCCGCCCCGGATCATGCGGGAGAGGTAGTACAGCGCCGCATCAGCATCGGAGCCCCGAAGGCTCTTCTGGAAGGCGCTGGCCAGGTCATAGTGCCCATCGGCCCGATCGTACATCATGCGGCCACCGAGTGCGCCCTGGAGGGCGTCCAGATCCGCCTCCGGCATCTCAAGCCAGGCCTCCAGGCCGGAAAGCGCGGACCGGAGGTCACCTCCGGCCCAACGGGACAGCCAATCGAATACTTCCAGAGGCTCTGGACCCCCTCGTTCCTTCGCCCAGGCCCGCTTCAGCACCTTCAGGATGTGGGCTGGCTCCAGAGCCCTGAGGGCGAGGAGCTGGCAGCGACTGCGCAGCGCCGGGTTCAGGTAGAAGGCGGGATTCTCCGTGGTGGCGCCGATGAGAATCGCCTCGCCCCGTTCCAGGTAGGGCAACAGGATGTCCTGCTGGGCCCGGTTGTAACGATGGATCTCATCCAGGAATACCACCGGCGGCACGCTGCGGAAAAGGGGCATATGCCCCTTTTCC
>JBBIHT010000187.1:0-4823 GCA_037446845.1 Geothrix sp.
TAGGAGACCATGAAGACCAGGTCCGGGTTCTTGGACTTGATCTGGGCCAGGGTCGAGCGGTAGTCCGCGGAGCCCTTGGGGTAGGACACATCGGCGACCACCTGGAGCCCCTTGGTGGCCACATAGGCCTTGGCTGTCTTGGAAGTGGAGGATCCGAAATCAGTATTCTCGTAGATGAAGGCGATAGTCCTGGGCTTTCCCAGGGAGACCGCAGCGTCAATGAGGCTGGAGGCGTACTTGTCGGCCGGGGCGTTCATGCGGAACACATTCTTGAAGCCCTGGCGGGTGATCTCCTCCTTGGCTGCCGCGGGAATGAGGAGCGGCACCCGGTACTTCTCCGCGAGCTTGGCCACGGCGTTCGAGCAGGCCGATGTGTAGGGGCCGACCACGCCCACCACACTGTCCCGGGTCGCCAACTTCTCCAGGGCGCTCATGGAGATCTGGGGCTTGCCCGTATCGTCTTCCCACACCAGTTGGATGTGGATGCCTTTGGCTTTCAAATCCTGCTCGGCCAGCTTGATGCCATTGGAAATATTTTCCCCGATGGGCGCCTCGGGGCCGCTCATGGAATTGATGACACCGATTTTCTGCGCCATCAGGCAGGGAGAAAGGGCCAGGACCGCGCCCAGGGCAAGGAGATGCTTGTGCATGGCGACTCCAATCTGAAGAAGATGTAGGTGGAAGGTAATTCTAGACTACACCCGGTGTGAGGAAAAACCACGGAACGCCAAAGAGAATCCCCGGCGTCCCGTAGTCCAGTGCTGAGAAGGATCAAGCAAGCCGGCGAAGCTCCAATCAGAACTTGAAGCGCAGTCCGAAGCCGAAGGAAGTGGGGTCGGACCCCTTGGCAATCTTTGCGCCGGTGCTTCCGCCAATGCCGCCGATGGTGAAGTTGTAGGCCACATTGTCATCGTTGGTGATCTTGGAGTACGACGCATAGGCCTGGGTGTTCTTGAACAGCTCGTACCCATAACGGAACGCGATCTGCGTGGCACCCGTGTTGGCGGCTGCCTGGAGGGATCCGGAGATCTCCTTGGCGGTGACATAGTTGGCCATGAACTCATGCTTGCCAACCACCTGCTTGATGCCCAGGTAGTAGGAGTTCTGGTCCAAATCATTCTCGATCAGCGGTGTAGCGACCTTGTTCATGGTGCCGCTGTAGCGGTTATACATGGCGACGAGCGTCGTGTGGGTCGGGAAGGTGTAGGAGGCAAATACCGCATCCGACTTGTTCGATTCAGCTGCGTACCCGCCGAGGAAGGTATCGGTGAAGGAGGTGTGGACCACGGCCATCTTGAAGGCCTTTCCGGTGTAGCCGACCGTGAGGTCGAAGCCACTCGGATTCACATCGGCCACCACGGGCGCGGTGTCGCTGCTGCCACCCTTGGCCGAGTTGGGCATGTAGGAGACGCGCCCGTAGAATCCGCTCATGCTCGGTGTCTGGTAGGAAACGGCCGGCATGCGGGTGAAGAAGGAAGGACCGCCTAGCACCTTGCCAAACACATTGTACGAAGTGGTCACGCCCGTGGAACCAGGGGCAAGATCGAACTGTGCGGTGGCAGCACGGAAGCCGATGGAGAGATACCCGGCCTTGAGGGTGCCCCAATTCCCGGTCAGGCCCAGGAAGGTATCCCGACGCGAGCCGAAGACGCTGCCGGACCCGGCGCCGTTGAAGCCACCGGTCGAGATCGTGGTGCCGTTGTTGATGATGGGCGTGTTCTCCGCCGTGATCTGGTTGTTCCCCAGGTCAATGTAGGTCTCGAACTGGTAGATGACGGCCGTACCATCCCCGATGTCCACCTTGCCCTTGATGCCCAGTAGGGAACTGTTGGCGTTCAACCGGGTGCGGGTGGCGATGTTAGGGTTGGCGACCGTGGGGGCGGTGGCCCCTTCGGCCTTGACGGATTCCACGGCCAGATCAGCCACGCCGTAAATGGTGGGGCTGGACTGGGCGAAGGCGGTGCCAGCGGCGAGCAGCGCGGCGATGCCAGTGATGCGGGAGAGCTTCATGTGGGGCTCCTTGAGGGAGGGTTGTGGGGATCGCCTAGGCCGCAACTCACGAAGGTAGTTGAGCCGGGACTATGGACGATGGTTGGAGGTCTGACCACTTCAACCTAGACGCCCTCTCGAAGTCCGTCCATAGGAAAAGACTCATAGGTTCCAGGCCTTGTGATATTGAGCACAATCATGTATCGAAAGATGTTTTATTTTTTGATATATATTATTTTATACATTAACCAGATCATCGGATTCGCCTCCAATCGGCACAGGTTGACCCAGGCCACCGGTGTCCGAAGAAATTGGAGTGATCACCGCATCAAGGTTCATAAAATCCTAGCCATATAACCCCCGGACCTACCTTCCAGCCCCCGGGCGGGCCTCCGAAGCCGATGGCCCCGATGCCTCAACGGGCCGGTGGCATCCGTTCCGGGAGGCCCCGAGCGGCACCTGACCTCCAGACGAAGAGAGGGGGCCTCGGCCCCCTCTCTTCGTCTGCGTGGAAGCGATGCCTACTTCTTCTTCGCACCCTTGGCGGCGGGCTTGGCGGCCTTGCCCTTCACAGCCTTGGCGGCCTTGGAGGCCTTGAAGCTCATGGACTTGGAGGCTGCGATCTTGATGGGCTCGCCAGTCTGGGGGTTGCGGCCCGTGCGCGCCTTGCGGCTCTTCTGGCTGAAGGTTCCGAAACCCACCAGCGTCACCTTGCCGCCCTTGTTCACATGCGCGGCAATGGTCGCGATGGCGCAGTTGATCGCCGCAGCGGCGGCAACCTTGGTGATGTCGGCGGTCTTGGCGACCACATCAACGAGTTCCGCTTTAGAAAGGTTTTCGGCCACGAGGGGCCTCCTGTAGATGCAGTGCCGAGGGGCACTGGTGGTTGGTCTGCCTGGCGCAAGCGCCTTGACGGATGGATATTGCCTCAATTCCTGCGCATTTCAAGCATTCAGATCATCAATTTCGTACCTACCCCCTGCAGCCGGGGATGGCCACCGTCGCCACGACCCGCCTGCCTGCACCCGTGCGGTGGATGCTCCCACCCTCTGCGAGGGCGGCTTCGTCGAGGGGGCCGAGAACCTGCTGGCCTTCGGCCTGCCGGGTCGGGGAAAGCCCCACCTGGTCCGTGCCATCGGCCTGGAAGTGATCCAGCGGGGCCGCACCGTCCACTTCACACCGGCCTATGCCCTGGTCCAGCGGCTGCTGGTGGCGCGGAAGGCCCTCGCCCTGGAGATGGAACGGCACCGGCTGGATGCCTTCGATATTCTGATCCTCGACGACATCGGGGACTTCAGACCGCCATCCTCAGACCTTTTGGGACACCACCTCAAAGCGACTTCATGGTCAACTCCATTCGCCATCCCGGAATGGGCGTGTCAATTGATAGATCTTGCAGATCCCAACCTAGTCAATCGAGAGAATCTCCATGCGCATCCACACCCTGTTCATCTCCGCCCTGACGATGGTCTTCATGGTCGCGGGTCTCCCGATGCGCGCTGGAGATCCGATGATCGTGCTGCGAGCCGCGCGGATGTGGGATGGGACATCCGAGTCTTGCGTGAACGATGCCGTGGTGGTGATCGAGGGCGACGGTATCCAGGCCGCCGGGCACGGAGTCACTGTCCCTGCCGGGGCTCGCGTCATCAACCTGGGAAGAGCGACCATCCTGCCGGCTCTCATCGATGCCCACACGCACCTTCTGTTGGACGAGGACGCACGCCTCAATCCCACCGGCCTGGACATCCTGTCCCCCATGGTGCAGTTGGGCACGACCTCCCGCGCGCTCAGGGGAGCGCGGGTCGCGCGCGAATACCTCTCGGCTGGATTCACTCAAGTCAGGGATGTCGGGAATGTCGGTAACGGCGGGGATGTCGCCCTTCGTGACGCCATCCGTGAGGGATGGGTCCAGGGACCATCCATGCAGGTATCCACCCGGGCGATCTCCGGACCACATGGACAGTTCGCCCACTTGGCCCCTGAACACAAGGCCCTGGTGGCCGAGGAGTACGCCGTCATCGAGGACACCGCCAGCACAATACGCGCCGTCCGCCGGGCGGTCGCCGATGGCGCGGACCTGATCAAGGTGATCCTCGACCCGACCTTCGCGGCAGATGACCTTCGGGCCATCGTGGCCGAGGCCCATCGCCTGAAACGCAAGGTGGCCGCGCATGCGACCAGCGAGGGAGAAGTCCTCCTGGCTGCCGAATGCGGCGTGGATTCGATCGAGCACGGCACGCAGGGAGTCCCGGATGAGGCTATCCGCATCATGGCGGCCAAGCGCATCACCTATGTGCCGACGATCGCATCACGCAGGTTGGCCAAGGCGCTGTTCATCGAGGCCCAGGGCCTCACCGGGGCTGCCGCCAAGACCGAAGCGGTCGAGGATGAGAAATGGCTGGCATCGATGGGCGATGCGATCAGGCGGGCCCACAAGGCCGGCGTGCGTGTCGTGCTTGGATCGGACATCTACCACCGGATCCCGGGGATGTCCCGCGGGGATGCCGCGCTGGAAGTCCTGCTGGGTCTCGGTGAGGCGGGGCTACGACCGTTCGAGGCCCTGCGTGCGGCCACCAGTGATGCCGCGAGCCTGATGAACCTCACGACTTCTGCGGGACAGATCAAGGCCGGATTCAGGGCGGACTTCCTGGTGGTCGATGGAAACCCGTTGGAGAACCTGGAAGACATCCGGCGGACTAAACTGGTGGTCGTGCGTGGCGCCCTCCAGCCCAAGTAAAGTCCGCGGCATAGACACGATTCGCTTGCCCCCCACGACATCTCGTCCGCTTGAGTCCATCCCATGGGCTCTGCGGCAGAGTTTCAATGACCGGCTG
>JBBIHT010000188.1:0-4808 GCA_037446845.1 Geothrix sp.
TGGTGGTTTCCAGGTGGATGCCTCCCTCCACCTCGTCCAGTGTGATGCTGCCGTTGGTGGTGCCGCCCTTGATTCGGGCCGCCAGCTGCCTGGCCTCGATGGGGCCGTTGGTGGTGTCCACATGCACTTCGCCCCGCACATCCACCACCCGGATGCTGCCATTGGTGGCCTCGCAGCGGGCATAGCCCACCAGGTGCTCGACGCTCACCGCGCCGTTGGTGGTGCGGAAGTGCCCCAGGAGCCGATGGGGAACCCGGATACTCATTTCGCAACGGGGGCTCACATACACCCCGAAGCTCCAGGAGGGCTGCTGGAAGGATGCCTCGATATCCAGGTCTGCCCCCTTGCGCTGGACCACCAGATTCACCCGGCGCCGTTCACTGTCCCTGATGCGGGCAATCAGTGCGACCTCCTCCCGATCCCAGCCGCTCACCTGAATGGCACCGTTCCGGTTTCTCACCCAGAGCTTCGATCCCGCCGCGAGATTCTCGGTGCGTTGTTCCGTGCGGAACCCCGAGGGTACCTCCACACCGATCATGGGGGCTGGGGGCGCGGGTGGCGCCGGTGGCGGGGGTGGGGGCGGTGCCTGGGCCAGCAGGGCCGTTCCAAGGAGGCAGGTGGCAAACCAGCGATGGAAGGCGTTCATGGGAACTCCCGGTTTGAAAGATCCAGGGCTTGCCTGGGTGTGCAGTTCACGAATCCCGAGCAGTAAAGTTTAGTCACGATACCCTGGATCTTCCCAAGGAGTGAGCCATGTCCGTTTACATTCTTTCCGCCACCCGCACCGCCGTCGGCGCCTTCGGGGGGGCCCTGAAGCCCCTTACGGCCGTGGAGATGGGTGCCCTGGCCATCACGGAGGCGCTCCAGCGTGCAGGGGTGGCCCCAGACGCGGTGGAGGAAGTGATCCTGGGGCATGTGCTTCAGGCTGGCAACGGGCAGAATGTGGCTCGGCTGGCAGCGCTGAAGGCAGGACTGCCCCAGGCCATGCCCGCCCACACCACCAATCAGGTCTGTGGCTCCGGCCTCAAGGCCATTGGCCTGGGCGCCCAGAGCATCCAGCTCGGGGAGGCCCAGGTGGTGGTGGCCGGCGGCACCGAGAGCATGTCGAACGCCCCGTACCTGCTGCCCGCCGCCCGTTGGGGGGCGCGCATGGGCAACACCCAGCTCGTGGACAGCATGATTCAGGACGGCCTCTGGTGTGGCCATGGGGACACCCACATGGGCATCACGGCGGAGCATGTGGCCGCCAAACTCGGCATCACCCGGGAAGCCCAGGACGCCTTCGCCCTGGCCAGCCAGAAGAAGGCCGCCGCCGCCCAGGCCGCTGGGGCCTTCGATCGCGAGGTCTTCACTGTCAGGATGGCCAGCAAGAAGGGGGAGGTGGCCTTCAATCGCGATGAGTACATCAAGGCGGACGCCTCGGCCGAGGGCCTGGCGAAACTCCGGCCAGCCTTCAGGAAGGATGGCACCGTGACGGCCGGCAATGCCTCGGGGCTGAACGACGGTGCGGGCGCCCTGGTGCTGGCTTCGGAATCAGCAGCCCAGGGCCGCAGGCCCCTCGCCCGCATCCTCGGCTTCGCCCAGGCCGGCGTGGACCCGGCTCTCATGGGCCTGGGGCCGGTGCCTGCCATCCAGCGGCTGCTGGCAAAGACAGGGGTGAGACTGGCCGACATTGACCTGTTTGAACTGAACGAGGCCTTCGCCGCCCAGAGCCTGGGCGTCCTACAGGAACTGCCGGGCATTGATCCTGGGAAGGTGAACCTCCGGGGCGGCGCCATCGCCATCGGCCACCCCATCGGGGCCAGCGGCACCCGCATCCTGGTGACCCTCCTGCACCTGCTCCAGGACCAGGATAAGCGGCTGGGCATTGCCGCCCTCTGCGTCGGTGGCGGCCAGGGCGTGGCCATGCTGGTGGAACGGCTGTAGCGTCTTGAACCGGCGCCTGCCCTCGCGCTGCGGGAGCTAGGCACCCATGCGCTCCTTCGCCACCCTCCCCTTCCTCGTGGTCAGGAGCCGTCACGGAACTATCCTTGCATGCATCGGTACTCCGTTACTGCTCCTTGTGCCGGACCGCTCGGAGAATGATAAAGTTAATTTATTCCAACGGTTTAGGTGTTATTCATGATCACGCTCACCCATGTCGGCAAGCAGTACGATCGCATCCACACCGCCCTGGCGGATGTGAGCTTCGCCATCGAACCGGGCGAGTTCGTGTTCCTCACCGGGCCCAGCGGGGCGGGCAAATCCACGCTGCTTAAACTGCTCTTCCGGGAGCAAGTCCCCAGCAGCGGGGAGATCCAGATGGCCGGGCACCGGCTGGCCGCCATGGCTGAAACAGAGATTCCCCTGCTGCGCCGCAAGCTGGGCGTGGTGTTCCAGGATTTCAAGCTCATCCGCAGCCGCACCATTTTCGAGAATGTGGCGTTCGTGCTGAAGGTGCTGGGCGTGAGCGCCTCAGAGCAGAAACAGCGCACCTTCCGGGCCCTGAAGATGGTGGGGCTCCAGCACAAGCTCAGCAGCTATCCCCTGCAGTTGTCCGGCGGCGAACAGCAGCGTGTGGCCATCGCCCGGGCCCTGGTGAATGACCCCCTGGTGCTGTTGGCAGACGAACCCACGGGCAACCTGGATCCCGATCTCGCTCAGGAGATCATGGCCCTCTTCGAACGCATCAATGGCCAGGGCACCACGGTCATCGTGGCCACCCATGACCGCAGTCTCATCCAGCGCATGAAGAAGCGTGTCATCGGCCTGGATCATGGCCGCATCGCCTTCGACCAGCCGGCGCCCACGAGCCTCGTGACGGTGTGAGGGCCCTGGAGCGGTAGGCTGTACCGGGTTCCCGCCATCCGCCGGCACCACCCTCCCCTCCCATGATTGGATTCCCATGGCCCAGCCCCTGACCGGTGCCCGCTTCGTCACCTCCGCCTCCGATGCGAGGACCCTCGGCGTCTGCCACGCGGAGGTGGCCTTCGTGGGGCGCAGCAATGTGGGGAAGTCCTCGCTGCTGAACGCTCTGGCCAACCAGAAGCAGCTGGCCCGTGTGTCGAAGACACCCGGCCGCACGCGGCTGATCAATGTCTTCCTCACGGGGCCCGACCGCTGGATCGTGGACCTTCCCGGGTACGGATTCGCCACCGGCCCTGCCTCCGAGCGGGCCCCCTGGGAGGCCATGGTCGAGGGCTACCTGACGGGCCGCAAGACCCTGCGCATGGTCTTCCTGCTGGTAGATGCGGAAGTGGGTCCCACGAAGCTGGATCACGGCATGATCGAATGGCTCCGCCTGGAACAGCTGCCCCACCGCATCGTGGCCACCAAGGTGGACAAGGTGAAGCCCAGCAGGGCCCTCAAGCAGCGCAGGGAGGTGGCCGCGGGCCTGGGCCTGTTGCCGGGTGACATCGTCTGGGTGAGCGCCGCCAAGGGCAGCGGAATCCAGGAACTGCGGCGCGAAGTGGCGGACCTGCTGGGACTCTGAACCTGGGCCGGGGGCCTACAGCTCCTGCACCCTCCCATCCCGCCACACCATGAACCGCCCCTCATGGGCCCAGGGCAGGGCGATGCCATTGGCTTCGACCTCGTGGGTATGGAAGTGTCCGGTGAGAAAGGTGGCGGAGGGGTGCTCCTGCGCGGCGCTTCGGAAGGCGGCGCGCGGAAAGGCCAGTTTGTAGGCGGCGTTGGTGGTGTGCATGCTCTGCTCCAGCCACAGGGAAACGGCCCGGGCCATGCGGCCAGGCAGCAGGCGGAACAGCAACCAGGCCGGCCCTGACCGCGACAGGAGGTTCCACAGTCGGTACGGGCGGTCTCGCGGGTTGATGAGGTCGCCGTGTTCCCAGGCCAGGGCTTCGTTCGCGAGCCCACCTCCGACTCCCTCGCCCATCAGGTCGAACTGCTGGGCATGGCGATCCAGGAAATACTCCCGGTTGCCCAGCCAAAGCCCCACCCACCGCCCTGCCTCGCGCCGTCCTTCCACCCAGGCAAGGAACTTCCGCTGCGCCTCGCTCTCCATGCCCGGAAGGCCCACCCACACATCGAACACATCCCCCAGGAACAGCCAGTCGGCCTCCGGGTTCGAGGCGGTTGCCCCCGCGAGCCCCGTCAGCTCAGCGCCCCAGTGGGGATCAGCCACCAGGATGAGGGAATTGGCTGGTCGCTGCCGGACGGGGCTTCCCGACTGCCAGGAGAGCACCCGGAGGTGGCGCGTGAACAGCAGGGGCAGGCTGGCCGCGAGCAGTCCCAGGGCCGCACCCAGGGCATCTGCGAGCCAATCCCCCAACTCACAGGCGCGGCCTGGCACGAAGTGCTGGTGCAGCTCATCGCTCAAGCCATAGAAGGCTGTGAGCCCGAACACCACCAGTTGGCGTCGGTACAGGGGCCATCGGGGCATCTGCCGCTGGAGGGCATGGTCCAGCACCCAGGCTAGGAACCCGAAGACCGTTGCGTGGGCGACCTTGTCCAGGGGCGGGGGCAGCTGGATGCCACCGGGATACTTGGACTGGTTGCTCAGCCAGAAAATGCCCAGGGCTGTTGCCAGGGGAAGGAGCCAGTCGCGGCGCTGTTTCATGACTCATCCAAACACAGGCCCTGGCCTCTCGCGATCCCCAGGCCGACCTGGAGGGACGAATCTTAACAATAATTCATTTGACAGGGAAAATAATGCCCAAGATCATGGATTTTCCCCCGGGGAGTCCATGGACTTGACTTCGAACGACTTGCGGATTCTCCGCTTCGCCGCTGAAGATCCCGAGGGCCGCCTGGGGTTCTACCTGACCGAGGAGGGGACCATCGCGCTCACCCGCCGGGGGAGGCCCGGC
>JBBIHT010000189.1:0-4803 GCA_037446845.1 Geothrix sp.
GGGTGTAGGTTCCCTGGGAGCCCGCACCGCCAAGCCCGACCTCCAGGGACGGGATGCGCAGAGGGGCGGGAGCTGGCTCACCCAGGGTCCAGGCCAGCCGGGCTGCGCGGAGTTGCTGGGCGCCATCCTGGAACAGGGGTGCCTGGGCCAGGGCCGGTGCACTGGCAAGGAGGATGAGGTGCGCCAGGCGCCGATGTGAAACCCGCATCAATGCTCCATGACCTGGACGGACAGAATCCTGGCACCCAGTTCCAGGTCATCAAGAATCCTCAGGGCCCGGTCCAGGTCTTCCACTTCCCCGACCCGGGTGTACCTGCCCGTGAGGTGCGGGGTGGCGTTGGTGGTGATGAAGAATTGGCTGCCGCCGGTGTCCTTGCCCGAGAGGGCCATGCCCACGCTGCCCGGGCCGTACCAGTCCGTGGAGTTCTCGCACCGGACCGTGTAGCCTGGCCCACCATCCATGGTGTCGCAGGGCGAGCCCATCTGCACCACAAAGTCGGGCACCACGCGCGCCACCCGGCGGCCGTCGAAGAAGCCTCTTTTCGCCAGCAGCATCAGGTTGGCCACATTCATGGGCGCCACGGTCGGATCGAGCCGGAGCGTGAGGCGACGCTGACCGCTGAGGGTGAGGCGGAGGCGCACGGGCCCGCCCTTCTCCGCGAGGCGGATGGCCTCGTGCAGGATCTTTTGGTCGGTCGGTGAGGGCCTGGGTGCGGCGGGCCAGGGGGTGCCCGGATCCAGCTTCACCAGCGCCTGATAGGCCTCCCAGCGGCAGGCCCAGTCTGGATGCAGTAGCCAGGGCCGCAGCTCCGTCTTCTGCTCCTCCGGGGCCAGCTTCCAGCGGGCGTAGCTTCGGATGAGGGTCTGCTGAGCATCGAAGTCCACATCCTTCCATGTGATCCGGGTGATTGCTGCCAGATCCAGTGGAGGCGAGGGAAGATCCTCGATGGCGGCCGCCCGGGCGATGGGGCTGGGACCGAACAGGTGGCGACACCTTGCGTGGTCCGCGTGCTCCGGGAGCAGACGGCGCAAGGGCGCGAGCTCTCCGCCGCGCAGGAGGCCATCCAATTCGTGTGACAGCTGGAGGGAAAGCGCTCTACTGGCCAGCGGGATGAGGTTCGCATCCTGGATACCCCCCAGTTTGGCGGCCGCCACCCCAAGAATCCTGGGATTGGGCATGGACATGGCAAGGAACAAGCCGGGTGCCAACTCCGGTGGCAGGGGATTGGGCAAGCCTTCAATCAGACGCTGAGTCAACCCTTCGGTGCCGCGGGTCAAGGCGAATCGGGAGATATCATCGAGTCCCAGCGCACGAAAGGCCTTGGACATATTGAAAACCCGGGCCAGGGCAAGGGGACTTTCGATCTGGCTCATCCACTGGGAGAACAGGGCTGCGTGCTGCTTGCCTCGGGCTTCCCAGGGTGCCCGGTTCCAGGCATCCATTAACGCCAGAACGCTTCCGGGCGTCGCCGGCACTGGCGGTAGCAGTCCCTTCTCCATCCCTGCCATCACCAGCCGCAGTCTCGCCGCCTGGGCCCTCACCGGATCGCCCTTGCCGGCCTTCTGGAGGGCGCCCAGGAAGAAAGTCAGGGGCGGGGGCGCCTCGGCCCCGTTCAGCCGCGCCGAGGCGATCGAGGCTTCCAGATGCAGGTGTTTCGGCCAGGTGGCGGCATCGGCTGCCGTGAGGCCTTCCAGCGCGGTGAGGGCCCGGGGACTCTTCAGGCGGTTGAGCATGAACAGCGCGGTGAAACGCTCCTGGGCCGTGCGGGCGCTCTGGGCCTGGGCCTCCCAGGCTTCGCGGGAGGGGTGTTCCAGTGCCGGGGGCAACAGGGGTGGACTGCCGGGGGCGCCGATGCGCTGTAGGCTCCGTTCCAGCCTGATCCGGTCCCCAGGGGGCAGGGCGGCCTTCTGGGCCTCGGTCCACGGCAGCGGCTGCCGCGCCCACTCGGCCTGAATGGCATCGCGAACCGTGAATCGCGGCCCCTGGGCCTGGGCGGGCAGGATCAGGAGCGGGAGAAGGGCCAGTGGGCGAAGGCTCATCCGGGCAGCAGTTCGTGCAGGAGAATGGTCCGGCCTGTGGCCAGGTCCACCACAGGCAGGTCGGCGATGGCCTCCAGGCGGGCCGGACCGGTCAGACGGTCCATGTGGCCTGCGGGATCACGGGATTCCCGGAAGCGGCTGTCCCGGAAGCCGCGTTCCGGCGTTTGCGACCGGAAGGGTGCGGCGAGGTCCTTGCGGACAAAATAGGCGTTGTTGCCCGCCTCATTGCAGCCCAGGAAGGCATAGCCTTTTTCCTCACCCAGGGCGCACAGCGCGGCAAGGGAGGCGCCGAAGTACAGCCAGGAATAGTGCGCCTGCTGGCGGGTGAAGGCAGGCGTGTAGGGGATGGTGACGGCACGACTTGGCCCGAACACCGCGTTGTATTCCACAACGACGATCTGCGGCTGCACGCAGGTGATGGCCCTCCACACCCAGTAGTCGTTCCCGTCAATGTCAATGCTCAGCAGCCCGAGCTCGCCGGAAAAGCCCGCTTCCGAAATGAGCGGGTTGATGTTTTCCGCCGTGATGAACGCACTACTGGCCTGGAGATCATAGAGCATGGACAGTCCCTGCTCCGCCACCACCGCCTCCAGGTCTGGGCGTCCATCCAGGATCAGGCCCCGCCACTGGTTGTGGACGAGCAGGAACCGCGTATTGGCCTCGGTGTAGTCCTCCACGCCAAATTCCACGAAGGTCGGATTCGCGGGGAGGCGGCTCAGGAGGTATTGGATGATGCCATCGTCACCGAACTGGGAATAGACCTTGAACTCGGCGTCCCGGAGAGGCGCCTGATCGGGAAGGGCCGCGACACGCCTGGCCTCGCCCGCCCCGGCGATCTCCAGCAGGGCGGCCACCTGCCTGCGGAGGCCGACCATTTCGGCCTTGATGTAGTGAATTCTGCGCTGATGGCGACTCGTCGCGAGGTGCCCCAAATGACCGGAAAGCGTGTGCCACCAAGTGTTCATGGAACGGTCAGCGGTAGCCGGCGCGAGGCGCCTCGGCATGGCCCGCTTCGCGGAGCACCATCTCCCGCTGGGCCAGCTTGAGGTCAGCATCCACCATCATGGCCGCCAGGGCGCGGATGTCCGTCTTGGGCGCCCACCCCAATAACTTCAGACTCTTGGAGGGATCGCCTTCCAGGTGATCCACTTCGGCCGGCCGGAAGTAGCGGGGGTCAATCTCCACATGCTTCTGCCAGTCAAGATCCAGGCGCCCGAAGGAGAGATCCAGGAACTCGCGAATGGTGATGCTTTCGCCGGTGGCCACCACATAGTCATCAGGCTGGTCCTGCTGGAGCATGCGCCACATGGCCTCCACATAGTCGCCCGCAAAGCCCCAGTCGCGCCGGGCATCCAGGTTGCCTAGGAACAACTTGTCCTGGAGGCCGAGCTTGATGCGGGTGGCGGCCCGAGTGATCTTGCGGGTGACGAAGGTCTCGCCGCGACGGGGACTTTCGTGGTTGAACAGGATGCCGTTGCAGGCGAAGAGACCATAGCTTTCCCGGTGGTTGATCACCTGGTAATGGGCATAGACCTTGGCGCAGGCGTAGGGGCTCCGGGGCTGGAACCGGGTCCCCTCGTGCTGGCGGGGCTTGGCACTGCCGAACATCTCGGAGCTGCTGGCCTGATAGAAACGGATCTGCTTCCCGTTGTGCTTCATGAAGCTGCGGATGGCCTCCAGAAGGCGGATGACGCCCACGCCCACCACATCAACGGTGTACTCGGGCTGGTCGAAGCTGACGCGCACATGGCTCTGGGCGCCCAGGTTGTAAACCTCGTCCGGCTGAACCTCGTCCAGCACATTGCGCAGGGCCCCCGCATCGGAGAGATCCCCGTAATGGAGGAAGAAACTGGGGTTGGGGGTCTCGCCCACATGCAGATGATCAATGCGGTCGGTGTTGAAGAGGCTGGACCGGCGCATGATGCCATGCACCCGGTAGCCCTTGGCCAGCAGCAGCTCCGCGAGGTAGCTTCCGTCCTGGCCGGTGACGCCCGTAATGAGTGCGGTTTTCTGCATGGCTCCCCCAGAGCGGAAAGATCCACTCTATCGGGACGAGGGGGCCGCTGGAAGGGCCGGGGCCGGGGCTCTACCTGTTGGCGGCTATGGCTGCCGCCGTTGCCGAGAGGGCCCGGGTCGGTGCCCACCCCGTCGCGGCCATGAACCGGGAGGGATCCCCGATCATGGTCTGGCTGCCTGGGCTGTCGAACAGCACCTCCCGGTCGTGGCCGTGGGCCTTCATGAGCTCATGGACCAACCTTGAGACGCGGGTGGGCCGACCTGAGCAGAGATTCCAGACACTACCGCTGGGCGCCTCCACGGTGAGCAGGTGGAGGTAGGCCTCGATGGCGTCTCGCCAATCCAGGAAGTCGCGCACATCATCCCGTCCCCGCAGGCGGATGGGAGATTCGCCGGAACGGATGCGCTCCAGGAGATCCGGGATCAGGAGTCCCTTGGCCATGCCCGGGCCCACCAGGTTGAAGGGACGCAGGATGAAGACCTGCAGGGAATCCACATGGCTCAGGGCCCAGATTTCTCCGAGGTGCTTGGACAGGGCATAGGGATGGGTGGAGCCCAGGGGGTCCGATTCCAGGAGGGCATGGCTGGCCGAGGCGTAGACAAAGGCGCTGGAGGCGAACACGGCGCGGCAACCGGGCGAAGTGCGCGCCAGATGGTCGTACACCCGGGCCGTCATGCGCAGGTTGGCCATGATCTGCTCTTCGGTCCAGGCCATCCCGGGCACGGAATAGGCCGCCAGATGGAAGG
>JBBIHT010000190.1:0-4797 GCA_037446845.1 Geothrix sp.
CTTCTTCCCCCACGGTCTGGGCCATCACCTGGGCATCCAGGTGCACGATGTGGCTGGCAAGCAGAAAACGCCGGACGGGACGCCGGAGCCCCCGCCCCAGCAGCACCCCACCCTCCGCACCACCCGCACCATTGACGCAAACCAGGTCTTCACGGTGGAGCCAGGCCTCTATTTCATCCCCATGCTGCTCCGGCCCTTCCGAGAGAACGAACACAAGGCACTGTTCGACTGGGCCCTGGTGGACCAGCTGACCCCCTGCGGAGGCATCCGCATCGAGGACAACCTGCTGGTCACCGCCACGGGTCACCGGAACCTGACGCGGCCCCACCTCCCGGCCTGACCCGCATCCCTTCGCTGATGCCTGCCTGAGGCCCCGGCCGAGGTCCTCCTGTTGCGATATAGATTGATGCCCCTGGAGTTCGCATGCACGCACCGCGTCCATTCCTGCTTTGCCTGGTGCTGGCCACCCTCCTGGGAGCCCAGGGCCCCGGTCGGATCACCCTGGAAGGCCTGGCCCACCCCACCCGCCACATCGCCTATGCGGGCACCCCATCCACCCGCCTGGAATGGTTGCCAGACGGCGACCTGCTCCATACCAAACGGGAGGGCAAGGCCCTATCCCTGCACAGGGTGGATCCCAGAACCTGGGCGTCGAGCCCCCTGCTGGATGCCAGCCGGATCGCGAAGGCCCTGACCACCGCCGGCGCCCCGGAAGCTGCCGCGAAGCCCGCCCTGGAACGAGGCGGATTCATCTGGAACGAGGCCCATAGCGCCTTCCTGGTGACCATCGAAAAAGCAAGGTTCCTTGTGGATTTGCGCAACAACCTGGCCCGGGCGCTTCCCGAAGGGAACCTCGAGGAGCCAGCCTTCAGCCCCGATGGCAGCCAGATCGCCTACCTGCGCGGCAACGATCTCTATCGCGTGGATCTGGGTTCTGGCCGCGAAACCCGCCTGACCACGGGCGGCAGCGAAACGGTCTTCAACGGGCGCCTGGACTGGGTGTACCAGGAGGAGATCTATGGCCGCAACACCTTCAGGGCCTTCTGGTGGTCGCCGGATTCCAAGCGCATCGCCTACCTGAGCCTGGATGACACGAAGGTGCCGTTGTTCACCCTGGTGGACGACCGGAACCCCGCGCAGTCGCTGGCGCAGGCACGCTATCCCAAGCCGGGCGACCCCAACCCCATGGCTCGGCTGGGCATCGTGGATCTGGCGGGCCAGACTTCCTGGACCGCAGTCGCCCATCCGACCCAGGAGACCCTCATCACCCGCGTCGCCTGGGATCCCCAGGGGCGGCTCGTCGCCTGCATCGCGGATCGGGCCCAGACCTGGCTCGAACTGCGGCGCTTCGACGGGGCATCCTCCCGCCTGCTGCTGAAGGAGCAGGGCCAACCCTGGGTGGATCCCCATCGCCAGGAAGCGCCGGTGTTCCTCAAGGATGGTGGGTTTCTGTGGGAATCCAGTCGCAGCGGCCATCGCCATATCCATCGTTTCAGCGCCGAAGGTGTCCTGGTGAACCCGGTCACCCAGGGGAACTGGGAGGTGCGCCGCCTTCACGGGGTGGACCAGGCCCGCGGTGTGGTGTATTTCGACGCCTCCGAAGCCAGTCCCATCGCTACTCACAGCTACCGCATCGGCCTGGACGGCCGAGGGCTCACCCGCCTGACCCAGGCCCGGGGCAGCCACGCGGTGAAATGGAACAAGGACTTCACGGCCTACCTGGATACCTGGAGCAACCTGGAACAGCCCGCCCGGCAGGCCCTGTTCGCCGCCACCGGCGACCAGCTCCGCATGGTGGATGAGAATCCCAGTCCCTCGCTGAAGGGCCTGAAACTGGGCACCATTCGGCACCAGCAGGTCCTGACCCGGGATGGCTTCCCCATGGAAACCCTGCTGGTCCTGCCGCCGGACTTCGATGCCAAGAAGCAGTACCCCGTCTTCCAGCACATCTATGGCGGACCTGAAGCCCCCCAGGTTCTGGACACCTTCAACCGGGGGCTCATGTGGTACCACTTCCTGGCCCAGAATGGAATCCTCGTGTGGATCTGCGACAACCGCAGTGCCTCGGACAAGGGCCCGGCGAGCGTCAAGGGCCTCTACGGACGCCTCGGGGCCCAGGAACTGGAGGATCAGCTCGACGGATTGAACTGGCTGGGCGCGCAGGGCTTCGCCGACCTCAACCGGGTGTGCATCGAGGGCTGGAGCTATGGCGGCTACATGAGCGCCTATGCCATGACCCACAGCAAGGCCTACAAACTGGGGATCATCGGCGCCCCGGTCACGCACTTCGCCCTGTACGACAGCATCTACACCGAGCGTTACATGGGCCTTCTGGCCGACAACAGGGCCGGGTATGAGGGCACCAACCTCGTCGCAGCGGCCAAGGATCTCTCGGGCAAGGCGCTCATCATGCACGGACTCCTGGACGACAATGTGCATCCCCAGAACACAGTCCAGTTCATCGAGGCGCTCCAGAAGGCCGAGAAGGACTTCGACCTGCGCATCTACCCCGGTTCGGATCATGTGAGCGCCTTCGGGAAGCCGTGGCAGGCCTGGGATATCGTCCGGGCCCGCTGGGACTTCATCTCGAAGAATCTCTGACACCCGGCCATACTGGTCTTTTCCGGATGTGACATGAGCGAAGCCGTTTCCCAGGATCCCCGTCTGCTCGACAACCAGGGCATCGCGGGCCACCCGCGGGGCCTGATGGTCCTGTTCTTCACGGAGATGTGGGAGCGCTTCAGCTACTACGGCATGCGCGCACTCCTGGTGCTCTTCCTGGTGGCGCCCAGGGCCAAGGGCGGCCTGGGCTTCACCATCGCGGAGGCCAGGCCATCTAACAGCACCTACACCATGTCCGTGTACCTCGCCAGCCTGCCCGGGGGCTTCGTGGCCGACCGGTGGCTGGGGCAGCGGAAGGCCATTCCCCTGGGCGGCATTCTCATCGCCCTGGGCCAGTTCATCCTGGCCGCCTCCAGCAAGGCGGCTGTGTTCTACGGCGGCCTGGGCGTCATCGTGGTTGGCACGGGCCTGCTGAAGACCAACTGCGCCACCATGGCCGGGGCCATCTACGCGGACAATGATTCCCGGCGAGATGCGGGCTTCTCCATCTACTACATGGGCGTGAATCTCGGCGCCCTGATCGCCCCCCTGGTCTGCGGATTCCTGGCCCAGGATCCCCGATTCCTGGACTTTCTGTCGCGCCTCGGCCTGGCCTCCGAGAGTGGCTGGCGCTGGGGCTTCGGAGCCGCGGGTGTGGCGATGGTGCTCGGCACCATCCAATTCATGGTCCAGCAGCACAAGTTCGGCACCGCGGGCCTGAAGCCCGGTTACCAGTCCATGGAGCATGGCCATGGCTCAGCCCACGAACCCCTCAGCGTCGAGGAGAAAAAACGCCTGTGGGTCGTGGGCATCCTCTTCGTGTTCTCCGTGATCTTCTGGGCCACCTACGAACAGGCGGGGAGCAGTCTCAACCTCTTCGCCGACCGCTTCACCCACTCCCAGATCCTGGGCTTCTCCTTCCCCTCCACCTGGTTCCAGAGCGTGAACTCAGCCTGGCTGCTCCTGCTGGCACCCATCATCTCCTGGCTCTGGGTGAAATGGGGTGACCGCGGCCCTTCGAGCCCCCTCAAGTTCGCCTTCGGCCTGCTGTTCGTGGGTCTGGGCATGCTGCTGCTGGTGCCTGCCGCGGGGATTGCCCTGGGCGGCACACGGGTAGCCCCTTGGTGGCTCATCGGAACCTTCGGCCTGCATACGGTTGGGGAGCTTTGTCTCAGTCCCGTGGGCCTCAGCACCACCACCAAGCTGGCTCCGGCCCGGTACCAGGGCCTGATGATGGGCGTCTGGTACCTGTCCCTGGCCATCGGCAACAAACTGGCGGGCAAGGTCGCAGGCCTCTTCGAGACCATGCCCCTGACCCGGATCTTCGGCAGCCTGTTCCTCCCGACCGCCTCGGCCGCTGTGGTGCTGGTGGTGCTCACTCCCAGCATCAAGCGGCTCATGGGCGGCGTGAGGTAGGCCCTGGCCTCATTTTCCCTTGGCGAACTGGACCACAGCCTTGAGCATATCGCCCACGGACATGATGCCCACCAGATTGCCCTTGGCATCCACCACGCACAGGCCATAGAGCTTGTGGTCCAGGATTGCCTGGGCCGCGACGGAAAGATCCGTCTCAGGATGGACCGTGATGGGCTTTGGATTCATCACATCCTTGACCGGAGTCTTGGAAAGCAGGTAGTGGACCTCCCAGGTATCCAGGGAGGTGGCCTTGCCCGGGGTGTAGTCCTTGATCATCCGCTCGGTGATGAGGCCGACGAAGACACCTCCGTTCATGACTGGAAGGCGGCGGATGCCCTTCTCCTTCATGAGGTGGATGGCCTCGATGATGGAAGCGTCCTGCCCGATGGTCACCGGGGCCTTGGTCATCCAGGTGGCAACAGTATTCATGGAAATCTCCTCACATGCCCAGGAAGGCTTTCTTGACATGGTCGTTGTTCAGCAGTTCATCGCCCTTGCCCGAGAGCACCACCCGACCGGTTTCCATCACATAGGCCCGGTGGGAAATGCGCAGGGACTGGTAGACATTCTGCTCCACCAGCAGAATGGTAACCCCCTGCTGGTTGATCCCCGTGATGATGTCGAAGATGTTCTTCACCAGCAGCGGGGAGAGTCCCAGGGATGGCTCGTCCAGCAGCATCAGCTTGGGATTGGCCATGAGTCCGCGGGCAATGGCCAGCATCTGCTGTTCCCCGCCGGACATGGTGCCCCCCAACTGCTTCTCCCGTTCCTTCAGGCGGG
>JBBIHT010000191.1:0-4768 GCA_037446845.1 Geothrix sp.
AAGCCACCTGCCGCGCCACCTGCTGGAAGAAGGGCTGGTCCCGGCGATGCACCGTGATGACAGCGCCTTCCATGAGCAGCACCACCAGGCGCCGGGTCATGGCCTGGATGGTGTCGCCCCGCTTGGCAACTTCGTCATAGGCCCGGAGGATGAGCAGTTGCTGCCCCGGGAGCCGCTCGAACTTGGGCAGGTGGGGCTGGTTCAGGAAATCCCGAAGGGCCGCCGGATGCAGGCCGAATCGCCTGCCCACCTCCTCCATCTCAGCCGGGCCAGGATCCACCAGGTCCACCCAGACGAAGGGCGAATCTGCGGGAAGCGGCAGGGTGCGCAGCATCAGGCCACCCGGCAAACCACTTTGCCGAAGCCTTGCCCCCCGGCCAGGCGCCGCTGGGCCTCCGGATAGTCGGCAAGGTCCATGACGCAGTCCACCACGGACCGGAAGGGCGGGTTGGTGGGGTTGCGCTGGAGCAGGGACAGCAGGGTCCAGAGGTGCTCCCTCCGCCCCATATAAGAACCGCGGATCTGGAGCTGCTTGGCAAAGAGGGCCCGCAAATCGAAGGCCGTTTCCCGGCCCGTGGTGGCGCCACAGGTGACGATCCGGCCCCCCCGGGCACAGGCGGAGACGCTGGCGCCCCAGGTGGCCGCGCCCGTATGCTCGAACACCACATCCACCCCCCGCTTGCCGGTGAGTTCACGCACGCGGGTGGTCAGCGCCCTCAGGTCTTCGCGCACGATGACATGATCCGCTCCCAGATCCCAGCACCGCACGGCCTTGGCCTCGCTGCCCACCACCGCAATGGGAATGGCACCCAGGAACCGGGCCAGTTGGATGGCCGCGCTGCCCACGCCGCTCCCACCGCCCCAGATGAGCACCGTTTCGCCGGGCCGCAGCGCGGCCTTGGCCACGAGCATTTCCCAAGCCGTGAGGAACACCAGGGGAAACGCCGCCGCCTGTTCGAAATCCCAGTTACCGGGGATGGGCAGCAAATTGGCCGCTGGCACCAGCACATGGGTGGCCGCCGTCCCATCAGTCACATGGCCCAGCACACCGTAGGATTGGCACAGCATGTCATCACCCCGCAGGCAGGCCGCGCAGACACCACAGCTGAGCCCCGGTGCAATCATCACGCTTCCGCCCAGGACGACGCCGGGGGGCAGGGTCGTGCCCTCGCCCGCCGCCTCCAGCACGCCGGCCCCGTCGCTGCCCGGCGTCAGCGGCAACGGGAGGGCATAGCCGGGCAGGCCTTCCGTGGTCCAGAGGTCCAGATGGTTGAGGGCCATGGCGCGCAGGGCAATGCGAACCCATCCCGGCCGGGGTTCGGCCGGGACGAAGGCTTCCCGCCCGGGCGACCCGGCAGGGCCGTGCTGAGCAACTCTGAATCGAAAGGGTTCAGCCATGGCGCCGTCCTACTCCGATTTCAGGGACCGGGTCATGAGGCGCCGCACGGCCTCCTGGGGCCGCTCCCCGTTGAGGAGCCGTTGCACTTCGGAGGCGATGGGGAGTTCCAATCCGTGTTCCTTGGCCAGGGCCAGGGCAGCCTCGGTGGTGAACATGCCTTCAATGACCTGACCACCCAGGGCGTCCCGGGCCTGGTTCACCGATTGGCCCTTCCCCACCAGCTCACCGAAGGTGCGGTTGCGACTCTGGGGCCCGGTGGCCGTGAGCAGAAGATCCCCCATGCCCGCCAGCCCCATGACAGTGGTCGCCTGCCCACCCAGCACCTCCACCAGGCGCGCCATCTCCGCCAGGCCCCGGGTGATGAGGGCGGCGCGCGCGTTGTAGCCCAGCTTCAGGCCGTCCACCAGGCCCGCGGCGATGGCCAGGGTGTTCTTCAGGGCGCCGCAGAGCTCCGTTCCCAGCACATCCCGACTGAGGTAGATGCGCAGCCGTTCCGAGGCCAACTGGGCCTGGAGGGCCTGGGCACGCGCATCGGAAATGGAAGGGGGCAGGGCCAACACGATGGCCGAGGGCACGCCCCGGGATACCTCGTCGGCGAAGGTGGGACCGGACAAGGCCCCCACCGGCACATCCAGCACGCCGGTCAGCGACTGGGAGAGGGTCTGCCGGGTACTTTGCAGGATGCCCTTGCTCACATGGATGACGCAGTCTGGGGCCTTCGGCGCCTGGGGTCGCAGGTTCCGCCAGGCCTCCGGCGTCACCTGCGTGGGCATGGCGGAGATCCAGAGTGGTGCTGCGAAGGCGGCCGTTGGATCGGCGGAGGTTTCGAGGCTAGCGGGAAACACCACATCCTTCAGGCGCAGGTGGCGGCGCGTGGCAGCCATCTGGGCCATTTCCTCCGGGAAACTGCCCCACAGGGCTACCCGTGCCCCCGCCTGGGCCCAGGTGATGGCCAGGGCCGTGCCCCAGGCCCCGGATCCGAAGACACCGATTTCAGCCTTGGGCATGGTCAGCCTCCCTGGGGGCGCCCCAGAGCTTGGATTCGGTACCCGCCTGCAGGCGAGCGATGTTCTCGCGATGCTTCCAGATCACCAGGACGGCCAGGAAGAGCCACGGGAGGAACTGCGGCCACCGGGGTGGCCCGAACGCTCCCCCGGCAAAGAGGGTGAAGATCAGGAGCGGCACGGGCACCATGGCCGCCGCCAGGATGCTCCCCAGGCTCACATGGCGCGTGAGCCAGAGCACGAAAAGGAAGGTGGCCATGGGGAGAACCATCAACCGGGGCTCCACGGCCAGAATGCCTCCCAGGGCGGTAGCCACGCCCTTGCCGCCCTGGAATTTCAGCCATGGGGTGAAGGCATGGCCCAGCACCGCCGCCAGTGCCAGCAGCGGAAGCAAGTCCTCGCCAAGGCCCGCCTTGCTCGCCAGGAAGACAGGCAGGAAGCCCTTCAGGATGTCCAGAAGCAGGGTGACGATCCCCAGACCCTTGCCGCCCACCCGGCTTACATTGGTGGCGCCGATGTTGCCACTGCCGTGCGCGCGCACATCGCCCTTGCCGGCCAGCTTCACCAGCAGGAGGCCGAAGGGAATGCTGCCGCAGGCGAACGCGGCGAGGCACCCGAGGACCAGGGATTTCGGATCAGTCGAGGACATGGACGCAGTGTATCAGCGGCCCGCATTCAGGGTTCGCCTCAGGAGATCAAGAGCCTGGGCGCTGCTGCGGAGCTGCACATCCACCCGGTCCCCAGCCAGGGCCAAGGATCGGCACACCGTTCCCCCCGGTCCCGCCAGGGCGATGAAGGCTGAACCCGCCGGCGCCGACCCTTCGCAGGTGGGCCCCGCGTTGCCCGTGATGCCCAGGCCCCAGGTGGCTCCGAGCCTCGTCCGCACAGCTTCGGCCAAGGCGCGGCTGGTGGCTTCGGACACGGTACCATCCTCCTGAAGCTGAGCCGGGATCAGGCCAAGCAGTGCCACCTTGGCCCGGGAACTGTAGACCGTTGCGCCCCCCAGGAAAGCACTGCTTGCACCCGGGATGGCCGTGAGCCGGGAGGCCAGCAGCCCGCCGGTCATGCTCTCGGCCAGGGCCAGGGTCTCGCGCCGCGCCCGGAGCTGGGCCAATACCGCTTCCTCCAGGGAGGGTTCTCCCACCGACACCAGATCCTCGCCGAGCAGGCCTTCGAAATCCCGCTGAGCGGCGACCAGGGCATCCTCGTCCGCACCCCGGGCCAACAGCTCCACCTGGGTGAGGCTGGCGAGGATGGTCCAGTCCAGCGCCCCATGCTGCTCCCGCATCGCCCGGGTGCGTTCGTCAAGATTGCTCTCGGGCACGCCGGCCACCACCATGCGCAGGGTTTGGGTGGGCGTCCCTGCCAGGCCGCGCAGGCGAGGCTCGAGCTGTTCCTCCCACATGCGCTTCATCTCCCGGGGTACGCCGGGCATCATGATCACCCTCACACCGGGATGGTTCGGGGGATCCTGCCACCACACACCGGGGGCCGTTCCGACCGGGTTCGGGATGGGTTCTGCACCCACGGGCATGAGCACCTGCTTGAAGTTAATGGCGGGCGGCACGCGGTTGCGGGCGGCGTACCAGGCCACCAGGTCGGCGCGGCTCCCCGCATCCTCCACCAACTCGACTCCCAGGACCTCAGCCAGGCATTCCTTGGTGAAGTCGTCGAAGGTAGGTCCCAGGCCGCCTGTGGTGAGGATCAGATCAGAGCGACCCAGGGCTTCCTGGAACAACCCCGCTAGATCCCCCCGGCAGTCCCCGATGGCGGTTTTGCGATGGAAGCGCAGGCCCAGCCCCGCGAGCCGTTCTGCCAGCCATACGGAATTGGTGTCCAGCCTCCGGGTGGTGAGGAGTTCTGTGCCGATGGCGATGCATTCGATGCGCATGCCTTCATGGTTCCATGGAAATCGGGTCCCGTCAGGAATCCAGCCATCGCTGTGCGAACCGGCGCCCTGCCCACAGCCCCACGCCGGTGCCAACCATGCTGAGCACCACCGCCGTGGCCAGCCCCGCCCATTCGCCCAGGTACCATCCAGCCAGGCTTCCCACCGTGGCTCCCACCATGCCCATGAGTTTTTCCATGCCGCTTCCCCGGTGACGGGATGATGATGGCAGTGACTGGAGGCGCCCCCCATGATTCTTCCTGACCTGGACGACCTGATCCTGGAATCCGACGAGGAATCCGGCATCCAGGAACTGGGCCGCCGCTTCCTGGCCAGAGGGCCCTGGACAACGGTGGTGTTCCTGGTGAAGACCCGCCCGGAACCGGACGGGCCCTGGGACGGCCCCTTCCTCTGGCTCCACCGCTACCAGAAGGTCGCCCAGGGCTGGAAACTGGTCAGCCGGTTCCGCACCACGGA
>JBBIHT010000192.1:0-4758 GCA_037446845.1 Geothrix sp.
CTGGGGGCGTTGTCGTGGCCGCGATCGGGCGATTTGCCCGCTCCCGCGGCGACTCGCCCCGACGGCGCCCGGGGAAGTTAGCGGTCGGCGCCGAGCCGCGTCGCGCCGCTGTTGCTCTTCAGATGGCTCAGGTTGCCCAGCTCGTTGAGCGCGGTCAGCATCTCGGCGTCGGCCTCGGCCCTTCACATGGCGTCGGCCGTGCAAGGTGCCCCAGGCCCAGATGAAGGGGGCCGCCACCATGGCCGCCAGCCCGCCGGCATGGAGGTGCAGGCCCCCGCGGGGTGCCACCAGTACCGCCACACCCGCCAGGCCCAGGGCGAGGCCCAGCCAGCCCTTGGGGCCGAGCCGCTCTTTCCCCAGGGACAGCACCGCCAGCCACAGGGGCACCAGGGCCGCCAACACCGCGGCCAGCCCCGAGGCGAGATGCAGTTCCGCATAGGACACCAGGGCGTTGGACCCGCCCAGCAGCAGGGCCCCCACCAGCATGAGGTGGCCAATCTCCAGCGGGGGCGGCCAGGGCTCCCGGCGCCAGCGGCCCAGACCCAGGGCCAGGAGGGCCGCCAGGGAAAACCGGGCGGCCACCATGCCGTAGGGGGTGAAGGAGGCTAGCCCCACCGCGATGGCGAAGTAGGTGGAACCCCACACCACCGCCACCGTGAGGAAGGCAAGCCAGGCGAGCATCAGCGCGGCCCTTCGTGAGATCCCATTCCGTACGAGCGTTCCACGCGGCAGACGCGCACCTGGAAGGACTCGTACCAGCGATCCCGGCCCAGGCGCTGGGCAGCGGCGTGTTCGGCCTGGGCCTTCCAGGCGGCAATGGAGGCTTCGTCCTTCCAGTAGGAGACGGTGATGCCGAAGCCTTCGGCATCCCGGGCGCTTTCCACACCCAGGAAACCCGGCTGCTGGCGAGCCAGCGCCTCCATCCGCCCCGCCATGGCGGCATAGCCGAGGTCGCCCTCGGTGCGCTGGCTGCTGAAAATGACGGCGAAGGTCGGCGGCTCCGACGGGGGAGCGATCACTTCCTGACCCGCTTCATGAGGCTCTCCAGGGGAAAGGGGCTCGGGCCCGACTTCTCCCAATGGGTCTCCAGCACCATGGTGGTGCGGGTGGTGACCATGGGCCCCAGGGCCCGGATCCGGCGCAGCCGTTCCGCGATGCCCGCGGGCGTTTCCGCCACGACCTTCAGCAGCAGGGCATCCTCGCCGGCGATGGTGTGGGCTTCGAGAATGTCCGGCTCGTCCTCCAGGGCCTTGATGAACCGTTGTTCGATGGCCTCGTTGTTGTCCTTGTAGCGCACCGCCACGAAGGCCACGGTGGGCTTGTTCACCGAAGCCGGAGTGACCCGGGCCGCATAGCCCGAGAGCACACCATCGGCCTCCAGCCGCTTCACCCGGTCAATGATCGTCGGACGGCTCACGCCCAGCCGCTCGGCCAGCTCCGCGTGGCTCATGCGGCCATCCTGCTGCAGCAGAGTCACCAGCCTCCGGTTCAGATCGTCCTCGATGAGGGTCTTGGCCATTCCGGCTCCCGATGAAGGAAATTGAACACAATGCCATTTGAATGATCCCATTGAATGACAACCCGTCAATGGCGTGCGCGACAGTAGAATGAGAACAGAGGTGCCCATGGATTTCGCCCACCCCTTCACGGACCAAAGCTTTTTCCTCATCGCGGGGCCCTGCGTCATCGAGACCCGGGACCACGCGCACCGCATGGCCTCGGCCCTGCTGGATCTGGCCGAGGCCAGAGGCATCCCCTTCATCTACAAATCCAGCTTCGACAAGGCCAACCGCACCAGCGCCGCCAGCCAGAGGGGCCCAGGCATGGACGAGGGCCTGGATATCCTGGCGGAAGTCCGCAGTCGCCATGGCGTGCCGGTGCTCACGGATGTCCATGAGAGCGCCCAGTGCGCACCAGCCGCCCAGGCGGTGGATGTGCTGCAGATCCCCGCCTTCCTCTGCCGCCAGACGGATCTGCTCATGGCCGCCGCCGCCACCGGGCGCACCGTCAACCTGAAGAAAGGGCAGTTCCTGGCCCCCTGGGATCTGAAGCACGGGGTCGAGAAGTTGCACGCGGTGCAGGGCCATGGGCCCGTATGGGTCACCGAGCGCGGCTCCAGCTTCGGTTACGGCAATCTGGTGGTGGATTTCCAGAGTTTCCCCCACCTGCGCAGGACCGGCTGCCCCGTGGTTTTCGACGCCACCCACAGCGTGCAGAAGCCTGGGGCCCTGGGCCACGCCACCGGGGGCGCCCGGGAGATGATCCCGACCTTGGCCCGGGCTGCCGCCACCTGCGTGGATGGTTTCTTCTTCGAGGTGCACGACTGTCCCGAGCAGGCCTACAGCGATGGCCCCAATGCCATGCGCCTGGAGGCCTTCGGGGACCTGCTGGACCAGCTCCTGGTGCTCTGGCGCGCGGGCCGGCGGGCGGCTCGAGGGGATTCCGCTGGCCTGGCGGAGTGACCCGTGGTGGCCAGGGTGGCAGTGCTCCAGGCGGGCCCCGGGCTTGAACTCCGCCCCCTGCGCCTGGGGGATGCCAGGACGCTGTTTCAGCTGGTGGCAGCCAACCGCAGCCGCCTGCGCCTTTGGCTGCCCTGGGTGGACGACACCCACTCCCAGACGGATACCCGCAACTACCTCGTGCGGATCCGTGCCCTGGCCTGCCAGGGCCTGGCCAGCCCCTACGGCCTCTGGTGGCGGGACCGATTGGTGGGCGCCGTGGCCTTCAACTGGATTGACCGGGCCAATGGCAGCGCCGGGATCGGCTACTGGCTGGCCCAGGAGGCCGAGGGCCACGGGCTCATGACCGCCGCGGTGGCCGCCCTCCTGCGCCATGGCTTCGGCACCCTGAAACTGAACCGAGTGGAGATCCACGCCGCCGTACGCAACCGCCGCAGCCGGGTCATTCCGAAGCGCCTGGGCTTTCGCCATGAGGGCACCCTACACCAGGCCGAATTTCTCTGCGGCCGCTTCGTGGATCACGCCGTCTACGGACTGCTGGCGGAGGCGTGGCGGTCCGGGCAACCCCAGGCCAGGACAGCCATGCCGTCCTCACGAAAGCACCCTCGCTCTCCCACGGGGAGGACGAGCTGAGGGGCCGTGACGAAAGTCCAACCGATGCAAGGTTGATTCCGTAACGGCTCCTAATCAATGCCCGCCGCGTAGGTGAGGTTCAGCAGGGCCATGGCCCGGGTCACTTTCCCCACGCTGTTCTTCGTGGTGTCCGTGTACGGGATGCCGCGACGGTCCAGGGCTTCGTAGTCGAAGTTGCCTTCGCCACTCAGATCGAAGCAGAGGGCGCCCTCCTTGATCCAGTCCGTGTTGATGCGGTAGCCCGCGGCGGGCACGGCGCTGACGATGACATCGGCCATGCGGATGAACCCTTCGAGGTGCTTCTTGTTGGTGGCCTGGTGGCACAGGATGGGCGTGGCCTTGAGATTGGACATCATGGCCGTGAGGGGGCGGCCGATGCGCAGGCTGTCGTTGATGACCAGCACCGTCTTGCCCACGATCCACTGGTCCCCGAAGCCACGCTTCATGGTCTTCATGATGGCCCGGGCGGTGCATGGGGTCATGCAGCGGTGCTGGGTGCCGTCATCCATGCGCTTCCGGTACTTGGTGAGGAAACCGATGTTGATAGCGTGGAGCCCCTCGATGTCCTTGCTGGGATCCACCAGGTCCATCACCTCGTCATCCTTGATCTCGGGGTAGCGCAGGGGATAGAAAATGAAGATGCCATGCGTCTTGTCATCCTGGTTGAGCCTGGCCACCAGCTTGACCATCTGCATGCCGTTCTCAACTCGCAGGTCGGCGGCGTTGATGCCGAGGTTCTCGCAATCCTTCATGAGCCAGCGCTGGTAGGTGACACTGCCCGGATCGTCGCTGCCCAGGATCACCCCCAGCCCCGGGGAGAAGCCCAACTGCTTCACATGGGAACGCACCAGCTCGAAGTAGTGGCGGGCGGTTTCCTGGCAATCGAGTTTCCCAGTGGAAGCAGTGGGCATGGAGCACCTCGGCACCAGTCTATCGTCGCTATGCTGGACCATGCGTGCTCCCCGACCTGATCCCGTCGAGATTCAAGCCAGGCTGAGTGCCGCCTACCCCGAGGCCCGCTGCGCCCTGGACCACGCTGATCCCTTCCAGCTGGTAGTGGCCACTATTCTCAGTGCCCAGTGCACCGATGCCAGGGTGAACCTCACCACTCCGGCCCTCTTCACCCGTTATCCCGATGCGAAGTCGCTGGCCGAGGCCCAGCCGGAGGAGCTGGAGCGGCTGATCCATTCCACGGGCTTCTACCGCAACAAGGCCCGCAACCTGATCGGCCTGGGCCAGGCCCTGTTGGCCCGCCACGGGGGACAGGTGCCCTCCGCGCCCAGGGCCCTCGAAGCCCTGCCCGGCGTGGGCCAGAAGACCGCCAATGTGGTGCTGGCCAACGCCTTCGGCGTACCGGCCCTGGCGGTGGACACGCACATCTTCCGCGTGTCCCGGCGCCTGGGCCTGTCCCGGGCCGCCACGCCCGAGAAGGTCGAGGCCGATCTCTGCCATGCCTTCCCAAAGGAATGCTGGATCGCCCTGCACCATCAGCTCATCTTCCATGGGCGCCGCGTCTGCGCCGCACGGAGCCCCCACTGCGAGGACTGCAAGCTGCGGGATCTCTGCCCCACGGGTTCGGGAAGGATGGTGGATCCCCACTCAGGTCGGCGGTTTACGCCAGGTCCACCCGTGTCTCCTCCCTTGGCGGAGCCCCCGCCCACTCCCG
>JBBIHT010000193.1:0-4721 GCA_037446845.1 Geothrix sp.
TGTGGCCCACGGTTCCCAGGTTGGTTCCGACCAGGTGATTCCTCTCTGGGGCCATGTGACCACTGCCCAGACCTTCACCATGTACACCAGCGGTTCCATGAAGGCCACAGCAGGCACCGCCCCCGCGGGCAGCAGCCTCGCCTGCCTGTCCTGCCATGACGGTTCCGTGGGCGTCAATGCCCGCTACAGCACCACCAAGCCCACCTTCGGCACCATGAGCGCCAATTTCGCGGCCGAATTCGAGGCTGGCACCGGCAAGCTCCTGAAGCACAACGTGGGCGCCGGCGGCGACCTCACCAACAGCCACCCCATTGATGTGGACTACACCGAAGCCCTGACCAATGGTTCCGCGCTGCAGCCCGTGGCCAGCATCGTCGCCGCCGGTCTTAAGCTCTACAACAACAAGGTGCAGTGCGCATCCTGCCACAACCCCCACGAGTTCAACCCGACCAACGGGACCCTCGCGGGCCAGGGTGGGGATTTCCTCCGCATCAGCCGCTACAACGCGGAACTCTGCCTCACCTGCCACATCAAGTAGTTCGCGTTTCTGTTCCATCCGCGGGGGAGGGCTTGCCCCTCTCCCGCGCTTTCATGCCGAGCCTCTATGGTCCGACGCCTGGGATTGCTCCTGCTGTGGCTCGCCCCCATCACCCTGGGAGCGCAGGAGTGGGTGACCCTGGACCAGAGCCTGGGCCTGTCCTACATGGGCTCGCAGGTCTCGGCGGCGGGGCAATCCTCCTCCGTGGCCATGAGCCGGGCGGACTACCAGGTGAATGTGGGCATGCCCGTCATGGCCTACCGTTTGGGGACCCTGGTGGTCGGCGCGGGCCTGGGCTACCTGCGCCAGGATGGCGCCCTGGGCGCCGGGGGGGACCTGGGTCTCAACACCATGCAGGTGCAGACCAGTCTCTTTCCCTACCAGCCCTACCATCTTAATTTTTCCTTCAGCCGTTCCGATTCCCCGAGCCTATTCGGCGAAGGTCGCCAACGGGCGGAATCCTTTGGCGCCAGCCTGATCTACCAGGGGCGCTACCTCCGCAATTTCCGCATGGCCTACCAGCGGGGCACCCTGTCCCTGGGGGGCCGGGGCGGGTCCTATGCTTCCCTCATGGCCACCGAGCACCAGGTGCGGGGTCGCACCGAACTGAGCCTGGCCGCCGACGCCCATGAAACCGCCATGACCGGGGGCCAGACCTGGCGGTCGGTGGGGCTGAATCTCAACACCCGCACGCCCTTCGATGGCAACTGGACTCTCACCAACCTGGTGCAGGCCAACCGGGTGCTGGGGTTCTCCCAGATGGGCGTTTCCTCCTCCATGGGGGGCAGTCTGGGGCCCTGGACTTCCATGACCCAACTGAGTGGCAGCTACCTTGCCTGGGATGCCAATAACACCCGTAGCGGCGGGCTGAGCCAGTCCCTGGGGCGAAGCTGGGACCGTGCCTCCCTCTTCAGCTCGCTGGGCTGGTTCGGAGGCAGCACTTCCGGGCAGGCCATGGCCCTGCCCAGCACCCTGAGCCTGGCCCTGGGCGGGAGCTACCGCTTGACCAAGGCCTGGTCGGTGATGCTGGATGTGAGCCGGGCCAAGCAGAGCGGCCTGCCCTCTGCGCAGGTGAGCCTAGGGCTGGGCGGCATGAAATCCGTCCACGGCGGCTTCGCCTGGGGGGCCTCGGTGCCCGACATTCTGCGCCGTTCCCTGTTCTACTGGAGCAACCTGCGCTTCCAGCAGCGCATTGCGGAGGACTACCCTCCGGAGTACCTACCGCCCGAACTCCAGAAACTGCAGATGCAGCGCCGCATGGATCAGGAAGGGAGTGCCCAGTTCTCGGTGGATGCCTATCGGGTGACTCAGGATGGGCCGGGCCGCCAGTCCTGGTACCGCATGCTGGGTGGGCTCAGTTTCCAGAGCGGGCTGTCCTTCCAGACCATGGGCGACCTGCGTCTGGATGATGGCCTGAGCCGACCCGGCTATCAGTTGCGCGACCGCCAGCTGACCTTCTACAGCGCCTACCCGCTGGGCCCCGTGTCGCTCCGAGTGAGCCTGGGCTATTCGCGCAACGAGCAGGTTCAGCAGGCGGAACCCAGTGGCGTGAACGGGGGCGTCACCGTGCCTGGCATCCCCCTTATTGCGGCGGATCACTCCAGCCTCCACTATTCTGCGGCGGCCCAGGGTCGGCTCTATGGTGCCCCCACCACGGTGATGGTATTGCGCATGAAGGACGGCACGGGCCTCCGGACGACCACGCTCATCGCCAACATGGCCACAGCCTTCGGGCGCATGACCGCCTCTGTGACGCTGCAACAGGGTTGGCGCAGCGACGGTGTGCAGAACCGGCAGGTGGTCCTCAACCTGACCCGCTCCTTTGATACCATTGGCCTTTTGGGGCTGGGCGATTGAGGTTCCGACATGGCGGATCAGCGACGGAGGCCTTGGGCTTGCGGGTGGGCAGCGGATTGGCGTTCATGTTGATGCTGGTCCCCGGGTGGATGTGGGCCCAGACGGCCCCGCATCCCTATCACCAGGATTGCACCAGTTGTCATCTGGCCCATCAATTGCAGGCCCAGACGCCCACGGGAGTGGCCCCAGCGGCCCCCGCCAAGGGTGGGTTGGCCGCCCTGTTTCGCAAAGCCAACCGCCCCGTGGCGGCTCGGGTTCTGCGGGATGGCCTTTGCCTGGGTTGTCACCAGGGGGCCGCGGATGTGACCAGGGATCAGGGTGCCGCCAAGTTGCCGCAATGGAGCGGCCGGGGCTCCAGCCATATCGACGGTCCCTTCCAGGAGCGAACCCTGGCCTTCCGCAAAGCCGTGCCCGGGGTGCGGGGGCGGGTTCGGGAACTGAAGGCCGAATGCAATGGTTGCCACGATGTCCATGTGCGGACTAAGGGCAACTCCTTGCCCCGTGGGGGGTTTGACGCCCAGGGCCAGGCCATCAAGGGGGCCCGGACCACGGTGGCGCAGATCTGTTTTGGGTGCCATGCGGGGCCTGAATCGGCCCGCCTCACCCGAGGCCATCAAGATCTGGGAGCGCTGTTTTCCGAGGCCGCCGTCTCGGCCCATCGGCCCGGGGCCATGCCCCTTCGCCGCCAGGAGCTGCCCAGCCTTCGGGCAGGGCTCTTCAACGGGCCCCTAGACTGTACTTCCTGCCACACCAATCCCGATGGCACCGGTGCCAGAGGGCCCCATGCGTCGCCCTTTCCGTCCTTGCTCAAGGCCGAGTTCGCCCGGGAATCCGATCTGGGTCGCTTTCCTGGCCGGGATCGGGTGAACGAGCTTTGCTTTAAATGCCACGATCGCTATTCCATCCTCGGCAACCAGTCCTTTGCGTTGCATGCCCAGCATGTCACTGGCTTCACACCGGGCAGTCGCGCGGTGCCCGAAGGGCGAAAACGCGCTGGTGTGGCCGCGATGCCGGGGGCCGCATGGATGGCCAAGTTTCAGGGCCTCGGCGGTCTGCCCCAGGCCGCAGGCCTGAACGCGGGTCTGGGACAGGTCACGCCCTGCGCCACCTGCCATGATCCCCACGGCTCCCGGGAGCTGCCCGCGCTGATTCGGTTCGATCCCCAGGTGGTGGGCCGCTCGTCGCTGGGGGGTCCCTCCTTCCTGCGCCAGGGCCTGGGTCATGGCACCTGCACGCTGACCTGCCATGGCTATGACCATGTGCAATCCCGGTACTAAATGTCTCTGCTCACTTTTTCAAGGAACACCGCCATGCGCCGTCCTGTCTCCCGTGCTTTTATCGTCCTGGCTACCCTCGCTCTGGTGGCGGTATCCTCCGGTTGCAACCGCACCAAGCCCGTGGTGGAGGTGGGCGACCAGAGGGTGGGTCAGCCCGAGTGGCGCTTGTTCCTTTCTGAGCAACCCCAGGGTGCGGATACCAAGGCCGTGCTGGACGATCTGGTGCGCCGGGAAGTGGCCTGGCAGCTCTCCAAGGCCATGGGCCTCCAGGACAGTGAGGATTGGAAGTTTGCCTCCGCGCGGTTCCGCCGGGAAATCCTCACGGACGCCTATCTGGACACGGTGTCCGGTCGGAAGGTGCCTCAGGAAGCGGATGTGAAGGCGCTTTATTTCACCCACGGCGAGGAGCGTCATGTGATTCACCTGGTGTGCAAGAGCGAGGAAGCAGCCAAGGCAGCCCGGGCCCGCATCGAGAAGGGGGAGCCCTTCGAACAGGTGGCGAGTGCGGTTTCGACCGATTCCACCGTGGCTCGCAATCATGGCGACATCGGCTGGATTCGTCGCCAGGCGGTAGTACCTGAGTTCGGCAAGGCGGTCTTCGAAGCGAAGGAAGGGGAACTCAGTGGCCCGGTGCAGACCCAATTTGGTTGGCACATCGCCAAGGTGCTGGGGAAGCGGGCCCCAACGGAAGCCGAGTTCGCCCGGAACAAGGGCAGGCTCCTGGTGGAGGCCAAGGCCATGGTCAATGAAAGCAAGCGCAAGGACGCGATTCCCCCGCTCCGGAAAGATTTCCCGCTGACTGTGAACGAGCCGGTGCTGAACACGCCGCCCACGCCGGCCCTCGCCTCATCGACCACGGCCCCGGCGTCGATCCGACCGCCGAGGGTGCCGTCGGGGTCGTCCAGCCGCAGGTGGACGTCGAACCCGTCACCCGAGAAGGTCGCTCGTCCGTCCGTTTCCCGGCGCAGCCGGACGATATGTCCGTCGAAGCGGCCGAGGGCCACGTCTCCCCGCTCGTCGCGGGACACGAAGAAGCCGTCCCGACCTGC
>JBBIHT010000194.1:0-4713 GCA_037446845.1 Geothrix sp.
GGCGCCTGGGGGTAAGCCGCCGGCAGCTGTACCTCCTCATCCGCCGACATGGAGATCCGGTCCGGGGCGAGGTCGGCACCGGGGCGCGGCCCAAACGGCTGTTGAAGCGCCATCCTGCACAAAACTCCAGTCCAGGTCCAGACACCCGATAACGGAAGGGCGGCCCTCCTGGCCGCATGGATGCGAAAGCTATGGCGACTCCCCTTCGGGTGCTGGTGGTGGACGATGATCCCGGGATGCGGGATGGCATGGCCCTGAGCCTCAAGCGGGCCGGTTTCTTCGCGGAACAGGCCCGGGGCGGCGAGGAGGCCCTGCGCATGGTGCGGCCCGGCGCGTACGATGCGGTGGTCACGGACCTGCGCATGCCCGGCATGGATGGTCTGCAACTCACGGCCCGCCTCAAGGCCATTGATCCGGCGATTCCCGTCCTGCTGATCACCGCCTTCGGCAGCCTCGAAACGGCCAGGGAGGCCATGCGCCTGGGGGCCTTCGATTTCCTGTCCAAACCCTTCAGCCCCGAGGAACTCACCACCGCCCTCAACAAGGCCCTGAAGGCCGAGGGACACCTGAAGGCGGAGGAGCCTGCGGAAGCCCCCGTGATTCTCACCCAGGACCCCGTGCTGGGGGAAACCCTGGTCCTGGCCCGCCGCGCCGCGGACAGCCGCGCCACCATCCTCATCCAGGCTGAAAGCGGCACGGGCAAGGAACTGCTGGCCAAGCTCATCCACAGCTCCAGCCCCCGGCGCAACGGCACCTTCGTGGCCATCAACTGCGCCGCCATCCCCGAGAACCTTCTGGAATCGGAGCTCTTCGGCTATGAGAAGGGCGCCTTCACCGGCGCCACCAGCATGAAGATGGGTCGCTTCGAACAGGCGGACGGGGGCACCCTTGTGCTGGACGAGGTGGGTGAGCTGCCCCTGGCCCTGCAGGGCAAGCTGTTGCGCACCCTCCAGGAACGCACCGTGGACCGTCTGGGAGGCAGCCGCCCCATCACCGTGGATGTGCGCCTCATCGCCCTCACGAACCGGGATCTGCAGGCCGAAGTCAAGGCGGGCCGCTTCCGCGAAGATCTCTACTACCGCCTGAATGTCATCCCCCTGGACCTTCCGCCTCTCAGGGACCGGCCTGGTGATCTGCCCCTCCTGGCCTCGCACTTTACCGAACGGTACGCCCGGGAGAATGAACGGCCCGTACCCACCCTCAGCCCCAGTTTCATGGGGGCCCTTGGCCGCCATCCCTGGGCCGGCAACATCCGTGAACTGGAAAATGTCATCCAGCGCTGCGTGGTGTTGAGCCAGGGCCGCCGGCTCACCGCCAGGGACCTCCAGTGGCTGCTGCCACCGGATGCCCTGAAGGGACTGCCCGAGGATCCCCCGGAGAGCGTGCTGCTGGAGCCCTGGACGCCACCGACTACCCCAGTGGCCCCCCGCCGCGAGGTGAGCGCCGGCCCGGCAAACGCCGTGGTGGCCGATGTGCGAAAGCCCTTGCTGGGCCTGCCCCTGGGGACGCCAGTGACCCTGCCCCTGGGTCTCAGCCTGCCGGAGCTGGAACGGTTCTGGCTGTTGTCCACCCTCAGCGCCCTCAAGGGCAACCGCACCCACTGCGCCGAGCAGCTGGATATCGCGCTTCGCACCGTGCGCAACAAGATCAACGAGTACAAGGGCGATGGCTTCGCCATTCCTGCAAGTCAGCGCGGACGCGAGGACGAGTGAGCCGGGACCAAGCCGGGACGGGACACCGAAGGGCCTCCTTCCCCCGCGGGAGGAACTAGGGTTCCCGGGGCTCTCCGGCCTTCAGCCGCAGCCAGGGCGGCACGGTGATGGCGCCGGTTTCGTGGCGGTAGAAGGCGGCCGTGACTTCGGCACCCAGGAGGAAGAGGGCGCAGCTGTAGTAGAGGAAGGTGAGGCCCGCCACAATGCCGAGCAGGGAGCCGTACATGATGCCCCAGGTCATGGTGTGCCGCAGGTAGACACCAAAGCCCCACTTGGCCAGCCACCAGAGGGCCGTGGCGATGGCGGCCCCCAGGAAGGCATGGCGGAACTTCACATGGAGCCTGGGCAGGTGCTGAAGCACGATGGTGACCACGACCAGGCCCATGAAGGGCGCGAGGTAGGGCAACAGTTCGGTCTGCTTGAAGGGCAGGAACTTGCGCAGCGCGCCCCCCAACAGGAGGGCCAGGAACACAACCAGCGTGAGCAGTCCCCCCACCAGGAAGGTGATCTGGCGCAGGAGGTGGTTCTTGCGGGTCTGCCGGTGCTTCTTGATCCGCAGGCCGAAGACATGGGCCAGGCTGGTGTCCAGCTGACTGATGCCCCAGTAGCTGCCGAGGAGCAGCACGACCCAGGACAGTCCCATGCCGCCGATTTTCTGGCTGTTGGCCACGGCGTCCACCACGAATTCCCGGGGCAGGTAGGGCACGATCTCTTGAAGGGTCTTCAGGGCTGGGGCTCCATAGGCACGGCTCCCCAGGAGGGCTCCCAGCAGTTTGAAAAGGAGCGTGGACAGCGGCACCAGACTGACGATGAGCCAGAAGCTGAGGCCCGCCGCATAGCTGAGGCAATCATCCTTCTGATACTTGCTGAGCACTTCCGCCGTGAAGGCACTGGCACGCCCCAGGGGCGGCACAGCCCGGCCCACCTCGGCCCAGGCCTCCAGCCCCCCTTGCCAGATGCGGCCCCAGGCGGCGGAGACCGCTGCCCTGGTCCCTTTGGCGTGCAGCTCCGATGGAATCATCAGAACCGGACGGGATGCCGGGGCAGGAGGTACATCAACCAGGCCAGCGCCAGGCCAATCCCGATGAGGCCACCCGCGTGTTTGAGGATTGAGGCGCGGGTCCGCCCGGGCCGGGTGGTGGGATGCAGTAGCCCCAGCACCAGGGAAATGCCACACCCCATGAGGAGGAAGTTCAGGACATGGCTGGAGAGAAACCGCATGGATCGAGCTTATCAGGGAACCCGGGCGCGGTTCACTTCGAGGCCCCCCGGCGGGCCTCCTTCATAAAAAGCCCTGACTCCGGATTCCGGGAAGGGGATTTTTGAGTCGCGAAGCCCCCCATCATTCATCGGTTATTATTCAACAAGGAGCCCTAATGAGACACTTTATCAATGTATTTTCGTGTGCGATTGTATTTTTATAATTAATTTTTTCACAAGGATGCGGCGGGGCTTCTTCCAGCACATCTTCCGGTTCAAACACCAATGTTCCCGCAGAAACCACTGAATACTGGCGAGGCGATATCCCAAATTCATACTATGTATTAAATATATTCGGAGAAAGAAGCCCTATTGTCACCGGCAGGCCCTGGATGGTCCTCAAGCGCGACCGGATCTCCCTCGTCGTCACGGATTGCGAGTTCGGGTTGAGCAAAGTGACCCAGGCCAACATTCCAACGCCCAGCGGATTCGCGGGGCCCCCGGAGCCCACCCTTTCGGCCTCCAGCATCGGCTCTGACGCCACCAAGCTGGGGCTGGACCTGGCCAAGCCCATCACTCTGTGCGTCGGCTGGGGCGGCACGGGCAGCAGCAAATCCGCCATCACCAATGGAGTCCAGAACTTCTCCTTCACCCAGGGCTCCTCGCCCGGCGGCGTCGGCAAGAACGAGAGCTGGGCCTTCTCCTACCTGTCCCTGACCATGTGGGGGGATGTCAAGAACCTCGACACCACCTACTACCTGGGCATCGATTCCAACAGCAAGGCCTTCAGCCTCCTCAAGCTCTGACCGGACCCGGACGGGGCGCCGTCACTGGGGCGGCGCCTCGTTCCCGGCAGCCGGGGGGGCGGGAAGCGGCGGCGCGCCGTTGGGTTGCAGAGGCTGGGGCATGCGGATGAGCGCCAGGTGGATGACCTCATCCATGTGGCTCACCAGGTGGATGCTGAGCTGTTCCCGGACTTCGGCGGGCACTTCTTCCAGGTGCCGCTCGTTCTCGCTGGGAATGAGCACGGCCTTGCGGCCCTGGCGGTGGGCAGCCAGGAGTTTTTCCTTGAGCCCACCGATGGGCAACACTCGGCCCCGAAGGGTGAGTTCCCCGGTCATGGCCAGGTCGGCCCGGGCCGGAATCCCCGTCAGGACTGAAATCAGGGCCGTGGCGATGGTGATGCCCGCGCTGGGACCATCCTTGGGGATGGCGCCCTCCGGCACATGGACATGCAGATCCACCGAGTCCAGGAAATCCCGCCGCAAGCCCAGGCGCTCCGCCCGGGCGCGCACGAAGCTCAGCGCCAGGTTAGCGCTTTCCTGCATCACCTCCCCCAGCTTGCCCGTGAGCCTGAGGTTGCCCTTGCCGGGCAGGACGGCCGCCTCGATGGTCAGCAGCTCCCCGCCGGCTGAAGTCCAGGCGAGGCCATTGACGAGCCCGGGAGGAGCCTCGCTCTCGATGCGGCTTTCGAGGTATTTCTCTGGCCCCAGGAGGGCGGCCACGCGTTCTGGCGTGAGGATGGGATCGAAGGTCCCTCCCTTCTCCGGCTGCAGGGAATGGCGTGCCAGCTTGCGAAGGATATTGGCCAGTTCCCGCTCCAGCTGCCGGACGCCCGCCTCGCGGGTATAGTCCTGCACCAGCTTCACCAGGGCCGGGGGCTCGAAGCGCACGCCCAGGTTGTCCATGCCATGGCTCTCCAGTGCCTTGGGGATGAGGTGCTGCTGGGCGATGGCCAGCTTTTCCCGGGCGGTGTAGCCGCTGAGCTCCAGCACCTCCAGCCGGTCTTCCAGGGGCTCCG
>JBBIHT010000195.1:0-4697 GCA_037446845.1 Geothrix sp.
CCCTGCCCACCTTGCGTCGTGCCAGGCCTGACCGTGCGGGAAAGCCTGGAGGCCGCCTTCGGTCTGTACCCGAAGCTTCGGGGCTATGTGGTGGATGAGCAGGGAGCCCTGCGCTTTCACATGGCGGTGTTCGTGGACGGAGTGCCCATTGCGGATCGCAGGCACCTTGGCGATGCCGTGAGCGATCAGAGCAGGATCTATGTCATGCAGGCCCTTTCGGGAGGTTGAGATGTCCGACCAGCTGCTGATCTCCACCCGCAAGGGGCTATTCGCGGCCCGCCGAGGCGGAGGGGGCGACTGGGCGCTCGATGCGATCCATTTCCTGGGCGACAATGTCTCGCTCACCCTGGTGGATCCCCGGGATGGTGCCTGGTACGCGGCCCTGGACCACGGCCACTTCGGTGCGAAATTGCACCGATCCAGGGACAGGGGGGCCACCTGGGAGGAGCTTGCGGTACCGGCGTATCCGACGCCACCGGAAGGCCATGTTGAGAAGGATTTCCTGGGCCGGGAGATCCCCTGGCGCCTCATTCGATTCTGGTGCCTGGCACCGGGAGTGCCCTCCCAGTCGGGCCTGCTATGGGCCGGTACCCTCCCGGGGGGGCTGTTCTGGAGCGAGGACGGTGGCAACACCTGGCAGATGGTGGAATCCCTCTGGAACATGCCCGAGCGCCGCAAGTGGGCCGGGGGTGGCGCCGACGCGCCGGGCATCCACTCGATCTGCGTGGACCCCCGGGATGGAAACCGCGTGGTGGTGGCGGTTTCTTCTGGCGGGATATGGCACACCACGGATTGTGGACAGACCTGGGAGGCACACACGAAGGGCATGCGCGCCGACTACGCCCCGCCCGAACAGGTGGAGGCGCCCGAATCCCAGGATCCCCACCGACTGGTACAGTGCCCCGGGAGACCTGACCACTGGTGGGTGCAGCATCACAATGGCATCTTCCGAAGCACCGATGATGCGATGACCTGGACGGAGCTCACGAATGTGAAACCCTCGGCCTTCGGTTTCCCGGTGGTGGTGCATCCGCAGGATCCCGATACCGCCTGGTTCGTGCCCGCCATCAAGGACGAACAGCGCATACCCGCGGACGGCAGGGTGGTGGTGAACCGCACCCGGGATGGTGGCCGGAGCTTCGAGACTCTGAGCCGCGGCCTGCCCCAGGCCTGGGCCTACGATCTGGTGTACCGCCACGCCCTGGACCTGGATGCCCGCGGCGAGCGGCTGGCCTTCGGCTCCACCACCGGCTCTGTGTGGATCAGCGAGAACCAGGGCGACGACTGGCTCACCCTGGCCGAGCACCTGCCACCGGTGCATGCGGTGTGCTTCGCGTAGGCTGATCAAGGGTGGAGGATTCGGGAAGGAAGGCAACAGGGGTGGGGACCCCACCCCTGTTGCAGATCATCCGAGTGGAGCGGGCCTGCTAGCTGCACCCCGTCGTCGCGCCGCAGGTCTGGCACTTCATGCAGGCGCCGTTGCGGACGAGGGTCAGGTGGCCGCACTCGGGGCAGGGGTCACCGGTGTAGCCTTTTTCCCGTGCCGCCTGGGTCGCGCTGACGGTGGTCCGGGCTGGGGTGACACCCACCAGGACGGGGGCGGGAGCTGGCGCGGGCGTGGTCACGGGAGCCGCTTCGGCGGCGGTGGAATCCGGGAAAGGAAGTGGCGTTCCCGTGGGGAGATTGGGAAGAGTTTTCACGCCGGGGGCCTGGCTGTTGGGATGGAGGCCGCTGGCGATGCTCGTGATCTGCTCCGGGTCCACATGGGCCAGGTCATAGCGGCCGAGATAGCTGATGGCCAACTCCCGGAATACGAAATCAATAAGGCTGGTGCTCAGCTTGATGGTATCGCTACCCGAGACCATGCCGCCGGGTTCGAAGCGGGTGAACAGGAAGGCGTCACAGAACTCTTCGAGGGGGACACCGTGCTGCAGGCCCATGCTCACGGCGATGGCAAAGCAGTTGAGGACGGCGCGGAAGGCCGCCCCCTCCTTGTGGATGTCCAGGAAGATTTCCCCGAGACTGCCATCCTCGTATTCGCCGGTGCGGAGATACAGCTTGGTGCCCCCGATGGTGGCGGCCTGGGTGTAGCCGCCCCTGCGGTTGGGCAGGCGGCGGCGGTAGGTGCGCACGAGCTGTTGGGCCAGGGCCTGGGCCATGGCGGGTGTCTTTTCGGCGGCCGAGGCCTGCTCGTCGAGCAGGGAATCGGCGCCGTCCAGCAGGTCCAGGCTGGTGGCCATGGCCTGGCTCATCTTGGAGCCATCGCGGTAGAGGGCCACGGCCTTGAGCATGAGTTGCCAGCTGGCCTCATAGATGGCGCCGATCTCCGACACGGTGGCTTCCGCTGGGAGGTTGATGGTCTTGCTGATGGCGCCGCTGAGGAAGGGTTGGGCCGCGCCCATCATGCGCAGGTGGCCCATGGGGGAGATGTAGCGCTTGCCGGTGCGGCCACAGCGGTTGGCACAATCGAAGATGGCGAGGTGTTCGTCCTTGAGGTGAGGTGCGCCTTCCACCGTCATGGTCCCGCCCAGGGCTGCCAGGAAGGTTGAAACCTGGGCCAACTCGAAGTCGTTCTTGAGACGCTCCAGATCCAATGCGTACGCGGGATCGAAGGCTGTGGGGAGCTTCTGCTCCACGGCGGCGATCTCCTCTTCCGCCCAGCCCGCACCCCGGAGCATGGCACGGGTGATGCCTGGGGTCTCGTCTGTGATCTGCTGCCAGCCCACCACATGGCGAATGATGTCCTGGATCTGGCTGGGGGCGTAGCCCAGGCGGGCCAAGGCCTCAGGGATGGCGCTGTTCACCAGCTTGAAATAGCCGCCACCGGCCAGTTTCTTGAACTTCACCAGGGCGAAGTCGGGCTCCACGCCGGTGGTGTCGCAATCCATGAGCAGGCCGATGGTGCCCGTGGGTGCCAATACCGACACCTGGGCGTTGCGGTAGCCCCACTGCTCGCCGTAGGTCAGTGCAGTGTCCCAACTCTCCCGGGCCGCTTCCGTGATGCGCTTGGGAACCCCTGTGCCGTGCAGGCCCTGGGGGCGGATGGAGAGCTGTTCGTATTCGGAGGCCGGGGCGTTGTAGGCAGCCCGGCGGTGGTTCCGGATGACCCGCAACATGGCCTCCGCATTCCTCGGGTAGCCCGGGAAGGGCCCCAGCTCGCGGGCCATTTCGGCGCTGGTGGCATAGGCGTCGCCGGTGAGGATGGCGCTGAGGGTGGCGCACCATTGAGTGCCTTCCACGCTGTCATAGGGAATGCCCATGCGCATGAGCATGGCGCCCAGGTTGGCGTAGCCAAGGCCGAGGGTGCGGAAATCGTAGCTGAGACGGGCGATGGTATCGCTGGGGAACTGGGCCATGAGCACACTGATCTCGAGCACGATGGTCCAAAGCCGGATGCCATGCCGGTACCCGGCGAGGTCGAAGCCGCCGTCTTCAGTGAGGAATGTGCACAGGTTAAGGGAAGCCAGGTTGCAGGCGGTGTCGTCCAGGAACATGTACTCGGAGCAGGGATTGCTCGCGTTGATGGGTCCATCCTCGGGGCAGGTGTGCCAGTCGTTGATGGTGGTGTTGAACTGGATGCCAGGATCGGCGCAGGCCCAGGCCGCCTGGTTGACCTTCTCCCAGAGATCCCTGGCTCGGAGCTTCTTGCTGGTCTTGCCGTCAATGCGGCGTTTCAGCTCCCAATCGCCGTCCATCTCCAGTGCCCGCATGAAGTCATCGGGGACTCGCACGGAATTGTTGGAATTCATGCCACCCACAGTGAGGTAGGCTTCTCCGTCCCAGGAAGTGTCATAGCCTGCCAGGTTCCGGGCGAAGTCGCCCTCCGCGAGGCGTCCCAGGCACTGCGTGAGAAAGGCGGGAGCTGCGCCATCCCGCTTGGCCCTGGCCAATGCCTTGCGCAGGGCTTCGTTGGTCTTCGGATCGGCATCCTTGGTCGTGGAACCCTCCACGGTGGTGCAGAGGGCATCCCAGTGGCGGCGCAGGAGTTGGCTTCCCGCTGCCAGCATCGCGACCTTGCGCTCTTCCGTGACCTTCCATTCCACGAAGGCCTCGATGTCGGGATGATCGAGATCCAGGCACACCATCTTGGCGGCACGACGGGTGGTACCCCCACTCTTGATGGCCCCCGCTGCCCGGTCGCCCACGGCCAGGAAGCTCATGAGACCGGAACTGCGACCGCCGCCGGACAGGGGTTCCTCCGAGCCGCGTACCTTGGAGAAGTTGGTCCCGGTGCCCGAACCGTACTTGAAGATGCGGGCTTCGCGGGTCCACAAATCCATGATGCCGCCCTCGTTCACGAGGTCATCCGATACGCTCTGGATGAAGCAGGCATGGGGCTGGGGACGCTCGTAGGCCGAGGTGGACTTCCGCAACTCGCCGGTTTCAGGGTCCACATAACTATGGCCCTGGGCGGGACCACTGATCCCATAGGCGAAGTGCAGTCCCGTGTTGAACCACTGGGGGGAATTGGGCGCGCACATCTGCTTGGCAAGCATGTACGAAAGCTCGTCGTAGAAAGCCTGGGCGTCCTCCTGGGTATCGAAATAGCCATGCGTCTCGCCCCAGTGCCGCCAGCACCCAGCCAGCCGGTGGAAGACCTGGCGGGCGTCTTTCTCGCCATTGTTCTGGGTGTCAATGCCCTTCCGCCGAAAATACTTCTGGGCCAGGATGTCCACCGCCACCTGGGACCAGAAGTC
>JBBIHT010000196.1:0-4695 GCA_037446845.1 Geothrix sp.
GCCGCTGATGGAATCATTTTTAAAAATGCAATAAGCATCGCTGCCAACCAACAACCGCGTTCTTGTATGGACAAGACGCAATAACAACAATAAGGAGAATGCCCCATGGGAAGAACCGAAAGTTTCACAATTCAAGTGCATCCGAAGGATGAACAGGAACAGATCAATCTGATGGAAAAATTCCACTGGAGCCTTCTCTCCACTCAGGAGATGAAGACCAAGGATTCCCGCCTCGAGCTAAGAGGCAATGATCTTTACTCCGTGACGGAAACCGAGCATTATGTTAAGTTGGCTTTTTCGAGAGATGTCGATAATCCCCATATGGCGACCCTGAAACGGCTTGAATCGGAATATTTTTCTTTTAAATATCCAAAATTCCCAAAACTCATCCCCATTCACTGGGGACTGTGGGCGGTGGCAGCCATGATCTGGGGCCTGGGCATTGCGGGTTGGGTTGCCTATTTCTTCCTTCTCTATAAGCCGAAGAAAGCTGCAGCGGATTTGGCTTTGATGCAAGCCCAACGCCGCCAAAATGAAATCCTCAATGAAGTGGCACGATTGGCATAAATAGATTATTTCATATTGCAGGAAAATCAAATGCCGACTTCCATCAGCGCTCTTGCATGTCCACAATGCGGCGGGTCCGTCAAACTTGAACAGCGGATGTGCAGTTATTGCGGCATCAATGTCGTGCTTTCCGTGGACCAAGCCTCGCTGATCGGAAACGAATCATCCTGCCCAACATGTCTCACCCACTACGAGCCTGGGGAGCGGTTTTGCGGCCGATGCGCAAAACCGCTCCTAATGGACTGCCCTTCGCCGGGTTGTCGTGCGACCAATTCAGTGTGGCGAAAGTACTGCTCGAAATGCGGCATTGAGATGGAACCCGCTCGGCAGCAGATTCAAATCAAAGAAAGGATGGTCAATTTAGAGCAATTGTCTATCTACGAAAACGACCTGCAGCAAATCTACGGCACCATTTCAAAGGCCCGCTCCAGGGAGCGTGCGATAAAATATTTGATCGGCCTCATGGCTCTCGTTGCGGGTTTGATGATCGGATTGTTGAGCCCAACATTCGGGATCATTGTTGCTTTAATACTCTTGTTATTTGCATTTTCCTATCGATCGGACGAGGTCGATAATTTAGAATCATCGCTCGAGGTTTGCCAGCGAAGAGTGATGGATCTTCGATTGTCAACCGACAAAACTATTGACCCCCCTTAGCGACAAAACTCTTGACCCCCTAGATGCGAGGCCGCCGGGCGGGGCTTCGCGGGCCTCCATGACGGCTTCTTGGGGACCTGCCTCACCCATTCAGCAGCCTTCGGGTCAGGAGGGTGGTCATGTCGCGACAGCCGTCGACCACGAGGTAGATAATGATTTTGGGGCCTAGGCAGCGGTAGATCACGCGGTAGGGCTTGAGGAACACCTGGCGGTAGTCCCGGATGCCCAGGGCAGACAGCTTCTGGGGGTGGGCGCCGCGGTCGGGGCTGGTGGCCCGGTCGGTCACCAGGGCCTCGATCCGGTCCAGCAGGCGCTCGGCCTGGGCCACCGAGTCCTGGGCTGCCACGAAGTCGTACAGCTCCTGGAGGTCCCGCTCAGCGCCAGCGGTGAAGAGGACCTCGGCCTGCTTCACGCGGAGGCCTTCCGGGCGCGGAGGCCCTTCAGCACGGCGGCGGCGGCCCGGATGCGGCCCTCCTCCACATCTCGCTGTCCAAGGGCCAGGAGCTTGAGCAGGGCCAGGGTCTCCTGGGTCTCCTCGTACGAGGTCACATCCTGAAGCACGGCTCTGGCCTCCCCGTTCTGGGTGATCACCAGGGCCTCGCGATCCTCCGCTAGCCGCTGGAGCACTTCCGCCGCATGGGCTTTGAGGAAGCTGATGGGTTTGACTTGGGCCGAGTAGCGCACGGAACCCTTCCGGGGGTTGGACTGAATATAGTCCGTTATCAGTCCTGATGCCAGGGGCGCATCGCCGAAAGGCCAATGGAAGGCGCCGCCATCGGCGGCTATCAGTCCAGCAACATGGCCCTACGAGGCCCGAAGGCCGGACGAGAGATGCTTTCTGCGGGTTCCTTCCGTCATGGGCCCGACCACCCCTTCCACCCCTTCGGCTTGGGGCGCTCCCAGTCTTCCCGGTGCTCGACCTGCCAGGCGCACCACTGGGCAGGGCGGTCCAGGCCTGCCAGACGGTCGCGCAGGAAGGCGGCCCACAGATCGGGCCGGAGCCCCTTGGTGCGGGCCATGGCCTCGCGCAGGCGCCAGAGGCGGATAGCGCCGTGGTTACCACCCTGGAGCACGGCGGGAACTTCCAGGCCTTCGAAAACGGCGGGACGGGTGTAATGGGGATGGTCCAGCAGGCCGGTGGCGAAGCTGTCCTGCTCGGCGCTCTCCTGGTTTCCCAGCACGCCGGGCAGCCAACGGCAAACGGCGTCTATCAGGAAAAGGGCGGGCAGTTCACCGCCGCTGAGGACGGCCTCGCCGATGCTCAGCTCTTCATCCACGAGGGCTTCCACGGCGCGTTGGTCCAGTCCCTCGTAGCGGGTGCAGACGAGGATCAGCTGGTCGAGCCGCGCCAGTTCCTGCACCTTGGTGTGGGTGAGCGGCGGGGCCGCCGGGGTGAAATGGAGGACGCGGTTGGCGCCCTGCCGGGGCACGGAGGCCAGCGCGTCGCGCAGCACCTCGGGCCGCAGCACCATGCCGGGTCCGCCCCCGAACGGCGCGTCATCCACATGGCCGAAGGCGTTGCCTGAAAAGGGCCGCAAATTGTGGGTTTCTAGGGTGTGGCCCAGTTCCCGGAAGGCGCGGCCCGTGATGCCCAGGCGGGCCAGGTCGAAATAGTCAGGGAAGAGGGTCAGGGCGTCGAAGCGCATTAGAACACCAGGGTTTCGAAGGTCTTCACAAGGCCCCGGGCGATGAGGCCGAAACTGGAGGCGAAGTAGAGGGTGTTGCCAGCGGTGGCGGCCAGCCCGAGCCAAGCCCAGCCGGGCCGTTCCTCCAGCAGGGCCGAGCCCAGGAGCACGAGGATGGCCGCGGGAAGCTGGTTGCCGAAGGGCAGGGGCACCGGGATCGCCAGGAGGAACCCGGTCCAGGCGACGAGCAGGCCCATCCAGCGCCCGTTCAGTGGCCTCTGCACGGCGCCACGCCAGCGCACCCGGTTCAGTTGGGCCTCCAGCAGGGCCAGCCCGTGCTTGATGTGGCCCTTGTGAATGCTTTGGGCCTGCAGGCGGCGGGGAATCCAGGGGTGCCGGGTGCCCCAGAACAGCTGGAGGCCCAGGGCCACCAGCGCAACGCCGCCCACGGGGGCAAGGCCGATGTTCAGGCCGGGGACCAGGTTGGGCAAGGACAGGAGAAGCACCAGCAGTCCGTAGGTCTGGCCGCCGGCGGCGTCCAGCAGCGCTCCGAGGGTGATGGTGCCTTCCTTGTCCAGCAGGGCATGCAGGGTCTGGAAGAAGGGTCTGGGCTCGGTAGGCACGATCATCAGCATGACCGAAGTCAGTGCGGTTTCCGCGGCCGTCCCTGCCCCTGGCGCACCAGCTGCCCACAGGCGCCGGCCACATCCTGGCCCCGGCTGCGGCGCACGCTGACGGTGAGGCCCGCGTCCGAAAGCAGTCGGCACAGGGCGCCCACGCGGGATTCCTCCGGGGGCTCGAACCCGGAACCCTCGTGAGGGTTGAAGGGAATGAGGTTGATCTTGGAGGGGAAGCGCCGGGCAAAGGCGATGAGGCGGCGGCCATCCTCCAGGCTGTCGGTGATGCCCTTCAGCAGCACATATTCCAGGGTGATCCGCTCTCCGGTCTGCAGGGGAAAGCGGCTGAGGCCCTCGGCCAGAGCCTCCAGGTTCCATACGCGGTTCACCGGCATGATCCGGGAACGGTGCTCGTCTGTGGTGCCGTTGAGGCTAAGGGCCAGCCGGGGGCGCCGGGCGAAGGCACCCAGGCGCTCGATGCCTGAGCCCAGGCCCGAGGTGGAGACCGTGATCCGCCGGGGCGGGATGGCCAGGCCTTCGCCATCCGTGAGAACCTGAAAGGCCTCCATCACATGCTCCAGGTTGTGCAGGGGCTCGCCCATGCCCATGAACACCAGGTTCAGGGGCCTCCCGTGGGCATGTCCGTGGTGCAGGACCATGGCCATGACCTGGCCCACGATCTCGGCGCTGTTGAGGTTGCGGATGATGCCCATCCGGCCCGTGGCGCAGAAGGAGCAACCCATGGCACAACCCACCTGGCTGGAGAGGCACAGGGTGGAGCGGTCCCCGTAGGGCATATGGACGCCCTCGATCTGGCCTCCATCCCCCAGGGAAAAGACATGCTTGGTGGAGCCATCGGCCGAGGGCTCGCTCTGGAGGATGGTGGGCCAGTTGAGGTCCACCCTGGCCCGGAGGCGCTCGCGGAACGCCTTCGAGAGTGGGGAGAAGGCATCCCAGGTGGTCCACCGTTGCCGGTACAGGCCCGCGAACAGCTGGTCGCCCCGCCAGGCCGGCTCGCCCAGATCCTGGGCCAGGGCGCGGAGGGTGTGCCGGCCCAGGCCGGCCGCCTGGGGGCGCAGGGCCGGACCGGCCTCGGGTGCCGGAAGGTCCCAGGGCTTGAGCATCCTCAGTCCATCCGGATCTTGAAGGATTTCATGAGGCGGCGGTCATCCTCGGAAAAGGGCGGTTGGGCCGGGCGATCCCCATCGTCATCGGGGGTTGGGGGCCGC
>JBBIHT010000197.1:0-4681 GCA_037446845.1 Geothrix sp.
GCCGGGGTCCAGCATCACCTTGAGGCGCGGCGCCGGGGCGGCCGGTTTGGGAACCTGGCCCCAAGACAGTAGGCTGATGGTGGCGAGCAGAAGGCTCGGGAGTCGGATCATGGCCCAGTCGGTGAAAGGTATGCGGGATCTCTTTGGCGCGGAGCTGCGCTGGTTCCAGCATATCGAGGAAACGGCACGGCGGGTCTTCGGCAGCCACGGCTACGGCGAGATTCGCACGCCGGTCCTGGAGGAACTGGAGGTCTTCAAGCGCAGTGTGGGGGAAAGCTCCGACATCGTGAACAAGGAAATGTACCAGTTCACGGACAAGGGGGGCCGCGAGGTGGTCATGCGCCCAGAGAACACCGCCGGAGTCGTGCGCGCCGCCATCCAGCACAAATGGCTGACTTCCAACGACCCGGTTCTGCTCTATTACATCGGGCAGCAGTTCCGCTACGAGCGCATGCAGACGGGCCGGTACCGCCAGTTCTGGCAGATCGGGGCCGAGAGTTTCGGCGTGGCAACACCGGAATCCGAGGCAGAGTCCTTGCTCATGCTCCACGCGTTTCTCACGCAACTGGGCCTCAAGCACCTGGTCTTTTCCATCAACAGTGTCGGTACGCCCGAGTCCCGACCCGCTTTCCATGAGGCCTTCCGCGCCTTCTTCACCGACCGGGCCGACCAGTTCTGCGAGGACTGCCACCGGCGCATCGCCACCAATCCGCTAAGGGTGCTGGATTGCAAGAACGAGAACTGCCAAAGGGCCCTGGAGGGTCACCCCGTCCTCACCGACCACCTGGATGCGGCCTCTGCCAGCCACCATGCGCGACTCAAGGCGCTGCTCCAGGAGCTGGGCATCCCCTTCGAGGAGAATCCCCGGCTGGTGCGTGGCCTGGACTACTACACCCGCACCGCTTTCGAAGTGCTCAGCACCGACCTCGGTGCCCAGAGCGCCCTGCTGGGCGGGGGCCGGTACGATGGCCTGGTGAAGCAACTGGGAGGTCCCGATGTGCCCGCCTTCGGCTGGGCCATCGGCCTGGATCGCCTGGCCATGGTGCTCCAGCAGATCCGTGGCGAGGCCCCCGCCCTGCCCCCCATCCTGCTCATCCCCCTGGGTGACCGTGCCGCCACCGAGGCCCTGAAATTGGCCCGTTCCCTGTGGGCTGCGGGCGTCACCCTGCAGCTGGAGACCCGTGGCGGAGCCCTCAAGAAGGCCATGGCCAGCGCCAATCGCATGGGCATCCCCACCGTGCTCATCCTGGGCGATGGCGAATTGGAGGGTGGCACCATCACCGTCAAGCACATGGCCACGGGCGAGCAGGAGGCCTGGCCGATGGGCGAGGTGGCCGGGCGGCTCAGCCTGGGGGCAAAGTAGGTCACGAGGGCTGCCCCATGAACCTGCCTCTGGCGAAGAGCCAGGGTCATACGATCGAGCAATGGGAGACCTGGGACGGGCGCTGGCAACTCATCAACGGCGTTGTCTATGAGATGACCCCGTCGCTTTCTCTGGAGCACAAGGAGGGCTCGTCGAATCCCCGCTTCTCATCCAGTCGTCCGAATAGCCATTGGCCTTGTAGAGGGCCCGTGTGCGCCTAGGAGCCAGTTTGAATGCGTTAATACCCCACTCGCGCCAGCCATCACCTGAAAGGCTCAGCTTTGGGGCTGGGGATGGATTGGATCACGCGGAGGATGCCTTCCGTATTCCAGCATTGGAGGGCCTGGGGACCTCCCGGCTTCGCGAATCGCAACCCAAGGGGGGGACAAGTTGTCCCTCCCCCCTTGGAACGCCTCAGAGAGTGAAGGGTCGCGCTTCTGGAGCTTTTTGAGGTAATTGGAAGGGTTCTGGATTGCTTCTTCGTGTCGAGAGAGACCACCCCGGGCCGCCGCTGTGCCCTCGAGGCCCTGAGGAAGCACGGGCCGATGATCAGCCTCCGGCCCGACCCGATAACCATGTATTTATAATGACAACAGACTCGTTTTTAATAATTACCTAGGGGTTGACTATTTGTGCCGGGGGGCAGATCCTTCCACCGCATCCTCTGGAAATCCTTCCGTGGATGATTGATTGGCAGGAGAACCCATGGGCATGGGCCTTCTCTTTGACGCCACGCGCTGCATCGGTTGCGGCGCCTGCAGCTCCGCATGCAAGGAGCAGAACCACCTCCCGGGGGAGGTGGAGGACCACCTCACGGCCTACACCTGGACGACGGTGCAACCCCGCGAGGGGCTGAATGTGCGCCACCTCTGCATGCATTGCGAGGTGCCCACCTGCGCCTCGGTGTGCCCGGTGGCGGCCCTGACCAAGACGCCGGAAGGGCCGGTGGTCTACGATGCGGAGCGGTGCATGGGCTGCCGCTACTGCATGATGGCCTGCCCCTTCGAGATCCCGAAATACCAGTGGGATCGCCCCGTACCCGTGGTCGGGAAATGCGTCCTGTGCACGAGCCGTCTGAAGCAGGGGTTGCCGACGGCTTGCGCCTCGGCGTGTCCGGTGGAGGCTACCGTCTTCGGGAAACGGGAAGATCTCATCTGGGATGCCCGCCGCCGCATCCATGAAAAGCCAGGGGCCTATGTGGATCATGTCTATGGCCTGACCGAAGCGGGCGGCACCTCGGTGCTCATGCTCTCCAGTGTGCCCTTCGAGAAGCTCGGCCTGAAGACCAACCTGCCCGGAGATCCGCCCGCCATGCGTACCTGGCAGGTGCTATCCAACATCCCGGATTTCGTGGGCGTGTGGGCTGCCTTCCTCTACGGCGTCCACTGGATCACCGCCCGGCGCGAGGATGTCGCCAGGGTGGAATTGAAACGGCCCGGCCCGGATAAGGAGGACCGCTCATGAGCACGGTCACCCTGGGAACGCCTTCCCATCGCTTCCGTCCGGGTTTCTGGACCGCCGTCTTCGGGTTTCTGTTCATCGCCTTCTGCGCGGTAGCAGTCCTCCGCTTCAGCCGCGGACTCGGCGCCGTCACCCACCTCAGCGACCAGTTCCCCTGGGGCCTCTGGATCGGCTTCGATCTGCTTTGCGGCGTGGGACTGGCGGCAGGCGCCTTCACCCTCACTGCCATTGTTCACCTGTTCAATCTCAGGCGCTTCGAACCCATCGTGCGGCCCACCATTCTCACGGGCTTCCTGGGTTATGCCTTCGTCATCGTGGCGCTGCTCCTGGATTTGGGGCAGCCCTGGCGCATCTGGCACGCCATCGTCTATTGGAATCCGCACTCCGTCATGTTTGAAGTGGCCTGGTGCGTCATGCTCTACACCACCGTCCTGGCGGTGGAGTTCTCGCCGGTGATCTTCGAGTATTTCGGACTCCACGCGCCGGTCCGGTTCATCCATAGCCTGATCACGCCGCTTGTCATTCTTGGCGTGGTCCTCTCGACGCTCCACCAGTCGTCCCTGGGCTCGCTGTACTTGATCGTGCCCAGCAAGCTCCACCCGCTCTGGTACTCGCCCATGCTGCCGCTGCACTTCTACATTTCAGCCATTGGCGCGGGCATCGGCATGGTGATCCTGGAATCCTTCCTGAGCCAGCGGGCGTTCGGCCGCAATCTGGAGATGGACCTGCTGGAGCCTCTGGCCCGCGGGATGGTGGTGGCACTGGGAATCTACGGGCTGATGCGCATCCAGGCCATCCACCGGAGTCACGCATTCGGCAGCATCTGGAACCTTTCGTATGAGGGGCGGATGTTCCTCGTCGAATTCACCCTGGGCGTGCTGCTCCCGGTGATCCTGATGTCGTTCCAGCGTCTGCGGAAGAAACCGGATTGGCCGGTGGCCAGCGCCTTCCTGGCGGTGCTGGGATTCGTGGCGAACCGGCTGAATGTCAGCATCACGGGGATGGAGGCCGCATCAGGCGTGCGCTACATTCCCTCCGGCATGGAGATCCTCGTTTCCGTCGGCCTCGTCGCCACGGGCATGGCCGTCTTCGCCTTCGCGGTGAGGACCTTCCCGATCTTTCCCCTTGGCCGCCAGGAAGACGCGCCAGGAAGCCTCGGAGTGGCCTGAGCCATGAGAACCCGCATCGGCACCCGATTGATTCTTGGCGCTGGGCTGGCGACGGCGCTGGTGATCGGGGCGATGTCGGTGGTGGTGCTCCGGCTGCATACGAAGCAGCTGCTCGCGGAGCGGACGCGCAGCGCCGACCAGCTGAGCGAAACCATCCAGCGGAGCACCCATTACGACATGCTGGAGAACCGCCGCGAGAACCTGCACCGGCAGATCAGCGCGGTGGGCGGGTGGCAGGATCAGGGGGTTCGCAAGGTTCGCGTCTTCAACAAGGAAGGGCGGATCATGTACTCCTCCGACGCAGGGGAGATCGGCCGCAGCCTCGATATCCGCGGCGAGGCTTGCTATGCCTGCCATGCGGAGGGACGGCCCCTGGAAAAGCTTGAGATCGGTGACCGGGCCCGAACCTTCAGGGCCCCGGATGGAACGAGGCTCCTGGGCCTCATCCAGCCTATTCCCAATGAGCCTGCCTGCTCCACGGCGGCCTGCCACGCCCACAACGCCAAGCAAAGCCTGCTCGGTGTGCTGGATGTGAATGTTTCCCTCAAGGAGGTGGATCAGGAGATTCGCCGCAGTCGCTGGGTGATCGGTTCCTCGGCGTTGTTGGCGGTCCTGGCCGGAAGCTTCATGCTTTGGTGGCTCAACCGTCGGCTGGTGGTGCGGCCCGTGGCGGCCCTGGTGGAAGGCA
>JBBIHT010000198.1:0-4619 GCA_037446845.1 Geothrix sp.
TGGCCGCTTGAATCCCCCCGCCCGTCCGGTAGAATAAACCTTCCCCTTCCGGAGTAGCTCAGGGGTCAGAGCGGGTGACTGTTAATCACTAGGTCGGGGGTTCAAATCCCTCCTCCGGAGCCAGAACGAAAGCCGCGCAACCACTAGGTTTCGCGGCTTTTCGCATGTGCCAAGGACCTTCACCCGGCTCGCTCACGAGGGGTTGTAGGGTTCCAAAAGGGTGGGGCAGGTGCAATAGAGGTGTGAGTCGAAACGGCTTGCACTCGCGTGGTTCCCTACTTATGTCGGAACCCCTGCCCGAGGAAGGTGCAAGCCCAGGTTGTCTCTCCTGGGCCTGTTATCAGCCTATGGCCTTAGGCAAGCTTTTCAAGGGCTGGGACGAGGGACTGCTGACCATGAAGGTGGGCGGCAAGCGCACCCTGTGCATTCCTTCGCGGCTTGGCTAGGGGCCGAAGGGCGCGGGCGGAGACATTCCGCCCAATGCGGGCCAGATCTTCGAGGTGGAGTTGCTGGGACTTCAGTAGACCTGCCGAGTGCCAGCATCCCGCCAAAGGGTGGGACGCTGCGCCGCACGGTGAAGGGGATCAGGCCTTCTGGTAGACCTCGGATCCCTTCTGTTGGAAGGTGGCGGACATTTCTTCCATGCCTTTCGTGAGGGCCTCTTCCTCGCTGTAGCCGTGGGTCTCGGCGTACTGGCGCACATCGTCCGAGATCTTCATGGAGCAGAAGTGGGGCCCGCACATGGAGCAGAAGTGGGCAGTCTTGGCGCCCTCGGCGGGCAGGGTCTCGTCGTGGAACTCCCGGGCGGTATCGGGATCCAGGGCCAGGTTGAACTGGTCCTCCCAACGGAACTCGAAGCGGGCCTTGCTCATGGCATCGTCCCAGAGGCGCGCCCCGGGGTGGCCCTTGGCCAGGTCGGCGGCGTGGGCGGCGATCTTGTAGGCGATGACACCATCCTTCACATCCTTCTTGTTGGGCAGGCCTAGATGCTCCTTGGGCGTCACATAGCAGAGCATGGCGCAACCCCACCAGCCGATCATGGCGGCGCCGATGGCTGAGGTGATGTGGTCGTAGCCGGGGGCGATATCGGTGGTGAGAGGGCCAAGGGTGTAGAAGGGCGCTTCCTGACAGACCTCGAGCTGCCGGGTCATGTTCTCCTGGATGAGGTGCATGGGCACATGACCAGGGCCTTCGATCATCACCTGGATATCGTGCTTCCAGGCGATCTTGGTCAGTTCGCCGAGGGTATCCAGCTCGCCGAACTGGGCTTCGTCGTTGGCGTCCGCGGTGCTGCCGGGACGCAGGCCATCACCCAGCGAGAAGGCCACATCATAGGCCTTCATGATCTCGCAGATGTCCTCGAAGTGCGTGTAGAGGAAGTTCTCCTGGTGGTGGGCAAGGCACCACTTCGCCAGAATGGACCCGCCGCGGCTGACGATGCCTGTGACGCGCTTGGCGGTCAGGGGTATGTAGCGCAGGCGCAAGCCCGCATGGATGGTGAAGTAGTCCACGCCCTGCTCGGCCTGCTCGAGCAGCGTGTCGCGGAAGATTTCCCAGGTGAGCTCCTCCGCCTTGCCGTTGACCTTCTCGAGGGCCTGGTAGATGGGCACGGTGCCGATGGGCACAGGGCTGTTGCGCAGGATCCATTCGCGAGTCTCGTGGATGTTGGCACCGGTGCTCAAGTCCATGACGGTGTCGGCGCCCCAGCGGATGGACCATGCCATCTTTTCGACTTCTTCCTCGATGCTGGAGGCCACGGCTGAATTGCCGATGTTGGCGTTGATCTTCACCAGGAAGTTCCGGCCGATGATCATGGGCTCGGTTTCCGGGTGGTCGCGGGGATGATGGCGCGGCCACGGGCCACCTCGTCCCGCACGAACTCGGGCGTGATGCGGCTGTTGAGGCCCACCGCTTCGCGGCCCAGGTTCTCGCGGATGGCGATGAACTCCATCTCGGGCGTCACGATGCCCTGCTTGGCATAGTGCATCTGGGAGACATTGGCGCCTGCCTTGGCGCGCAGGGGCTTGCGCTCCGCATGAAAGCGGATGGCGTCCAGATCCCGGTCGCGCTCCCGCAGTTTGCGGTAGAGGCTGGTGGCACCGGGCAGCTCCTCCACATCCCCGCGGCCCAGGATCCAGTCCTGACGCAGGGGTTGGAGGCCCTTGGCCACATCAATGGTGATGCCGGGATCGGTGTAGGGGCCCGAGGTGTCATAGATGCGAACCGGGGTGTTTTCGGTGAGCCGGTCCTGGAAATCGCGGGTGGGTTGGAGCTGGATCTGGCGGAAAGGCACGCACACCCCAGCCTGGGTGCCGGTTACATGAATCTTTCGGGAAGCGGGGAAGGGGACCAGGCAGTCGGTCAGGGGGGCTTTGGTCAAAGCAGGGGGATCGGAATGCATGGTCATGAAAACTCCCGACTTGTGTTGATCAGGGATCAATTGATGCCCGAATCAGTAAGTTTATCGCGGAGGGCTCCGGCGAGGATTCAAAGATTTCTTCCTGGTGGCCGATAGAGGAGCAATGGAGTCTGCTCATGCCTGAAAAACCTCAGGACAATCAGCTATTCCTGACCAGCTCATGCAGATCGCCCAGGAGCAGGAGGGGGGCGCTGAACGGGTGCTCGGCCAGATCGAGGTGGTGCAGCACAGCTTTGAGGAAATCCAGAATCTGGCCAAGGAGTGCCAGGACATTCTCCGCAACCTGGTACCGCCCTCCCCGGATCTGGAGTCCCTCACGGACCGCTTGGAGCAGATCGGTTTCCATGCCGACAATGGCGCCTATAACATCCAGGGGGCCTTCGACCTATACCAGTACCAGGATGTGGTTCGGCAGAAGCTGGAGCGGGTGGGCCGGAGCCTCATCGAGGTTTCCCAGTATGTGCTGGAGCGGCTCAAGCCCATGGAGGACCACCTGCCCAAGATGGCGCCTTCGGGGCGCGACATCCTGCACCGGGAACCGCAGATGGCCGATGTGGCGAAGGTGGATGCGGATGCCATCGTGGCGGAGTTCCTGGCGAAGGCCATGCAGGAAAAACAGGCGAAATCCGCCAAGCCGGGTGGCAAGAATGGCGAGGGCTGAAGCCCTCCTTGGGGGATAATCGCCCGAGGGAGGGAACATGGCCCGTCGCGTCCTGTTCATCAGCAGTCTGGCATTTTGTCTAGTGGCCTCTGGGCAAGCCCCCCAGGATCCCGTGATGAAGGTCCGGGCCCAGCGCGCCGCTGCCCAGGGTGTGGATGACGGCGATCTGCCGGCCCTCCCACGGGGCATCGTGGAACCGCCACCCCTGCCCCCACCCGAAGCCCATGTGCGCGATACGCGCAAGGGCCGCAAGGCCTCCCGGCGCAAACGGGGCAAGGCGCGGGCCCGGGAAGCCGGGCACAGTCGGAAGGCGAAGGCGGCCCGGGCCCGGCATCAGCCATGAAAATCGGCATCCTGACCTCCGGCGGGGATGCACCCGGCATGAACGCGGCCATTCGGGCCTCGGTGCGCCAGGCGGATGCCCTGGGCCACGAAGCCTGGGGCATTCATCGGGGCTATCAGGGGCTGCTGGACGCCGACTTCACGCCCCTGCCCAACCGGGCCTGCGCCAACATCCTGCAGCGGGGCGGCACCATGCTTCATACGGCCCGCTGCCCGGAGTTTCACGAGGTTGCCTCCCGGGCCAAAGCCGCTGCCAACCTGGCCGCTGCGGGCATCGAGGCCCTGGTGGTGATCGGCGGGGATGGCAGCTTCCGCGCGGCGGAAGCGCTCCAGCGGGAGCATGGGGTGGCCTGCGTGGGAATCCCGGGGACCATTGACAATGACCTGCCCGGCACGGACCGGACCCTGGGCTTCGACACGGCCCTCAATACCGCGGTGGAGGCCATAGATCGCATCCGGGACACGGCCTCCAGCCACGGGCGGCTTTTCCTGGTGGAAGTGATGGGCCGCAGTTCCGGCATGCTGGCCGTGCACACGGCACTGGCCTGTGGTGCCGAGGCGGTGCTCTATCCCGAATCGCCGGAGGACTCCTATGAAGCCCTGGTGTCCCAGCTGAACGCGAACTGGTTGCGGGGCAAGCGCAGTTCCATCGTCGTGGTGGCGGAAGGGGATTCCGTGGGCAGGGCCATGGCCGTGGGCGAACGCCTGGAACGGGATCACGGGCTGGACCTGCGGGTGGTGGTCCTGGGCCACATCCAGCGCGGTGGCAGCCCAACCGCCACGGATCGCATCTGGGGCAGCCGCTGGGGTGCCGAGGCGGTGCGGCGATTGGATCACGGCGAAGGCGGCATCTACCTGGGCGAGTTGCGGGGAGCGCTGGTGGCCCAGCCCCTCGCCAAGGTGCTGGAACCCGCGCCCGCACCGCCCGGGGAACTCAGCGCCCTGGTGGCGATCCTGTCCCATTAGGGTTGTGAGGAATGGGAGGACCGTGGTCTCCTGATGATTCAGGTACGGTTCGGAGGCATGCCTTGGTCACTGACGGTCTGAACTCACTGGTGGCGGTCATCATCTCGGTATCGCCTGCGGCGATACGCGAGGCTTCCTCCGGTGGGGCGGCGGGGAAAGAGGTGCGTTTTGGTCACTGACGGTCTGAACTCACTGGTGGCGGTCATCATCTCGGTATCGCCTGCGGCGATA
>JBBIHT010000199.1:0-4613 GCA_037446845.1 Geothrix sp.
TGGCCGGCCTCAAGCCGTAGGCCTCCAACCCCATGACCCGCCCCCACAACTCCCGAAATCGGGATCGTGGCGCCCAAAAAAGCTCGGCATAGCCGCTACGCACCGCTGCCGGAAGGACACGGGTTTTGAGCGTGCCCCCAGGGGCAGTGTGTCCCGACCTGGTGGGTGAAGTGTCCAAAGGATTCTAAGGGGTGCCCTACAGGTAGGATGCCCAGTCGCCATCCCTGAGCTCGACGGCTTCTCGCTCAAGGCGCGATAGGCGTTCCACATGGAACACATAGACCCAGGCGAGGTAGCGTTGCCCTCCTTCCAGGCACACGGGCAGGAGTTGGCGCGCGAAACGATCCTCCTCCACGCCTTCGAGTGCATCCAGGTCCTCCAGGGCCTGAGCCAGCTCCGATTCGCTGCCGTACCCTACGAAGTCACCCTGGACCCATCCCAAACCCGGGGGAGGCGTCCCTGGCTCGCTTCCAGGAATCATCGCGGGGTAGCCAGCCAGGGCGAGATGAAAGAGGCGTCCTGCCACCCAGCCCCGGGTGATGCCCTCGGGATGGGTGCGCAGGAGCCAGGCATGCGCAGCTCCACCCTCCCGGAGTGGCCCGTACACGAACAATCCATCAGCGGTCGTCATGATGGTCCGAAAAAAGGATACCGCCAAGACGCAGGGCGTTCGGGCGGCAGCCCCCCGCGTCGAAGGGAACCGGGCCTACTCCGGAATCGGAAACTGATCGGTGAGGTGGAACACCTCCTGGCGGATGCGCGCGAAGGTGCTCTCGTCCCCGCGGTGCCGGAGGGTCACATCGAAGAAACGGGCGATCTGCTCCATTTCCTCTTCCTTCATGCCCCGGGTGGTGAGGGCCGGGCTGCCCAGGCGGATGCCCGAGGGCTTGAGGGGCGGATTGGGGTCGAAGGGGATCCCGTTCTTGTTGGTGGTCATGCCCGCGCGGTAGAGGCAATCCTCGGCCTCATGGCCCAGCAGCCCGTGATCCCGGAGGTCCACCAGAAACACATGGTTGTCCGTACCGCCGCTGACGATGCGCCAGCCGCGCTCCTGGAGGCCTCGGGCCAGGGCATGAGCATTGCGGATGACCTGGCCGCTGTAGGCCTTGAAGTCGGGCTGAAGGGCTTCATGCAAGGCCACGGCCTTGGCGGCGATGACATGCATGAGGGGCCCACCCTGGACACCCGGGAAAACGGAACGATCCAAGTCTTTGGCATATTGTGCTTTACACAAAATCAGGCCGCCCCGTGGGCCCCGCAGGGTCTTGTGGGTCGTGGTGGTGACAAAATCCGAATAGGGCACCGGGCTGGGATGATGACCTGTGGCCACCAGCCCGGCGATATGGGCCATGTCCACCATGAACAGGGCGCCCACCTCGTCACAGATCTCGCGGAACCGGGGGAAATCCCAGGTGCGGCTGTAGGCCGAGGCGCCCGCGACGATCATCCTGGGGCGATGCTGAAGGGCCAGGGCGCAGACCTCGTCCATGTCCACCCGCTCATCCTCCTGGCGCACATGGTAGGGAATGAAATGGTAAAGGATGCCTGAGCTGTTGAGGGGGTGCCCGTGGGTGAGGTGTCCGCCATGGGCCAGGTCCAGGCCCAGGACGGTATCACCTGGCTTGAGGGCGGCCAGGTACACGGCCATGTTGGCCTGGGCGCCGCTGTGGGGCTGGACATTGGCATGCTCGGCGCCGAAGAGTTGTTTCGCCCGGTCCCGGGCCAGCGTCTCGATGGTGTCCACATGGCTGCAACCGCCGTAGTAGCGGCGTCCCGGATAGCCCTCTGCATACTTGTTGGTGAAATGCGAACCCATGGACTGCATGACTGCCCGGGACGCGTAGTTCTCCGAGGCGATGAGTTCCAGATGATGCCTCTGGCGCTGGACTTCCAGCTCCAGGGCCTGGAACACGGCTGGGTCGGAGGTTCGGATCACTTCATACATGGTCGGGGCTCCCGGGTGCTGCCCCTATCCTAGCCGCGACTCGGCGAGTGAACGGCGCCCTCTTCGTGAGCGGAGTCACAGAAGGCGCCCCATGCGACACTGAGGGGCCGGAGTCCTTATGTCTTTCCTTCCGCCCCAAGACGGTTCCGACCTGGAACATTTCGAGCACCCCCTGGCCGCCCGCTATGCCAGCAAGGCCATGGTCTCTCTCCTGTCTCCCCTCTATCGCCAGAGGGTCTGGCGGCGGTTGTGGATCGCCCTAGCCGAATCACAGTCGGAGCTCGGGCTGCCGATCCGGGGCGACCAGGTCGCCGAACTGAAGGCCACCCAGGATGCGGTGGACCTGGAGGCCATGGCCCGCCATGAGGCGAACCTTCGCCATGATGTCATGGCCGCCATCCACGCCTGGGGAGAACAGGCCCCCGGCGCCAGGCCCATCATCCACCTGGGTGCCACCAGTTGTTTCGTCACGGATAACGGCGATCTCCTGATTGCCCAGGAAGCGCTGGCGCTTCTGCGGACACGCCTGCAGGATGTGCTGGCCGCGCTCGCGGGATTCGCCCGGCAGTGGCAGGACCAGCCCACCCTGGGCTTCACCCACTTCCAGCCCGCCCAGCCCACCACGGTGGGCAAGCGGGCCTGCCTATGGATCCAGGACCTGCTGCTGGATCTGGAGGATCTGGATCACCTCGTGGCCACGACACCCGTCCGCGGCGTGAAGGGCACCACGGGCACCCAGGCCAGCTTCCTGGAGCTGTTCGAAGGCGACGGCGCCAAGGTGGACGCCCTGGAACAGCGGTTCTGCCAGAAGGTGGGCTTTCCCGCCATCCCCATCAGTGGCCAAACGGCGACGCGCAAACTGGAAGATCGCATCGGCCAGGTGCTCTGTGGCATCGCGGCATCAAGCTCGAAGTTCGCTTGCGACCTGCGCCTGCTCCAGCACCTCAAGGAAGTGGAAGAGCCCTTCGAAGCCAAGCAGATCGGCTCCAGTGCCATGCCCTACAAGCGCAATCCCATGCGCAGCGAGCGCATCAACAGCCTGGCCCGATTCGTTCTCGGCCTGATGCCGTCCAGCTACCAGACCAGCGCCACCCAGTGGATGGAGCGCACCCTGGATGACAGTGCCCACCGGCGGCTCACCCTCAGCCAGGGGCTCCTGGCGGTGGACGCCATCCTGGTGCTGCTTCGGAACATCGCGTCAGGGCTGGTGGTGTACCCCAAGATGATCGAGGCCCGCCTGGCCCAGGAGCTGCCCTTCATGGCCGCGGAGATGCTGCTGATGGAGGCGGTGAAGCGCGGCGGCGACCGCCAGGAGCTGCACGAGCGCTTCCGGGTGGCCTCGGTGGAGGCCGGCCGGGCGATCAAGGATGAGGGCCGGCCCAACCCCCTGCTCCCGTTGCTGGCGGCCGATCCGGCCTGGGCCATGACCGAGCCCGAACTCGCCGCCCTGCTGGACGCCCGCCGGTTCACGGGCCGGGCTGGTGAGCAGGTGCGGCACTTCCTCGCTGGCCCCGTGGCGCTGGCCCTGAAGGGGCATGAGCCCGCCGCCGCAGCCGCCGTTCGCGTCTAGCCCAATCATAGGAAAACCCATGCTTAAAGTTGCCGTCATTGGTGCCCAGACCCTGCTGGGAAGGGAACTCGTGGGGGCCCTGGAGGCCCGGGACGCCACCGTGCTCCCGCTCTCCATCGGGGCGCTCACGGTGGAGGAAGAGATCGGCGACCTCGTGGTGTTCGCCCCGGAGAAGCATCTGCTGGAGGGGCTTGACGCCGTGCTCCTGGCGGACACGCCGGCGGCCGGCCTGCTGGAGGACTTCCCCGGGCGGATTCTGGATCTTCGGCCCGAGCCGGAGGCCAAGTTGGACCCCATGCCCCTGGCCGGGGGGTGGCCCCAGGGAATCAAGTCCCTGCGGGCCAGGCCCGCCCTGGAACAGGTGCTGGCCCTTCTTCCCACGCTTCTGGAGGGTGTGGGAGAGGTGGGTGGCACCCATCTCCGTTCCGTGGCCTGGCTGGGGGACCGGGGCCTGGACGGCCTGGTGGAACAAACCCTTGCCGTGCTCAACGGCGAGGATCCCGATCTGGCCAGGCTGGGCTACCGGCAGGCCTTCGAAATGGTTCCTGTTACCCCTGCGGCGGGCCAGGGACGGCTCCTGGAAGTGAGGGTCCCTTCCTTCCATGGCGACCTGCTCATTCTGCAGGTGAAGGCTGCGCATGGGCACAGGCTGGAGGCCAAGGCGGCGCCCACCGGGGTGGAGTGGGTGGCCTCGGCCCCCAGTTCCCGGGAGGTGGCGGTGAGCCCGAACCTACTGGCCCACTTGAGCCTGGCCCCGGACGGCCTGGCCGCGGTGGTGACCCTGGGCTTCGATCCGATCCTGTGGGGCCTCCTCAGGCCCTCGTTGCGCGTCCTGGGCCTGATGTAGGAGCGCCCATGGCCAAAAAGCTCGACGAACCCCAGGAGCGCGGGGATTTCTTCAAATCCCTGGGCACCCTCTTCGGGGGTTTCCTGGCGAACCGCCTCGATGACGCCGTGACGGGCCTGGGGCCGAGCCTCCTGCGCCCCCCCGGAGCCCTGGACGAATTCGAGTTCCTCACCCAGTGCACCCGCTGCGACAAGTGCGTGCGGGCCTGTCCGGAGAACGCCATCCTCAAGGCAGGGCCCAGCGCGGGCCTG
>JBBIHT010000200.1:0-4579 GCA_037446845.1 Geothrix sp.
CTTGATGGAGGCCCTGGGATCCCCCGCCTGGTACCTGGTGCGCAACGCCCTGACCCTGCTCTCGGACCTTGGGGATGCGGGCTGCGTACCGGCCATCCTTCCCCTCCTGCGGCACCCCGAATGCCGGGTGCGCCGCACTGCGGTACGGGCACTCTGGAAACTCGGCGGCCCAAGCGCCGAGCCCCACCTGCTGGCCTGCATGAAGGACACCGATGGGGAGACCCTGCAGGAGATTTTCTTCGCTCTGGGCCAGCTGAAGTCGGAAACCAGCCTGCCCCCTCTGCTGGAACTGGCTCAGGACAAGCGCGTCCTGGAAAAACTGCGCATCCAGGCCCTGGACACCCTGGGGCATATCGGGTCCAGGAAGGCGTTGCCTCTGTTCCTTGAATGCCTGCGGCGGAAGAGCTTTTTCGGGGGCGGCGAAGCCCCCGCCGTGCGCCTGGCGGCCGCCAGGGGCCTGCGGGAGCTTGGCACCACCGAAGCCCTGCTGGCCCTCCAGAAGGCAGTGGAGGCCGAGCCACGCGGGGAGGAGCGCGAAGCCCTGCGGCGCCTCCTCGGGATGGGGCCGTCCTCGTGACCGAGGCTCAGGTGCACCCGGACCCCCGCCAACTGCTGGAGGCCTTCCAGGCCTTTACCGCGTCATCCGAAGCCCTCCAGGGGCGCTATGAGGCCCTCCAGGCCCAGCTGGGCCAGCTCCAGGGCGAATTCCAGACGGTGCTGGAGGCGGTGCCCTTCGCCATCTGGGTACTGGCCGAGGATGGCACTCTGCGCTTCACCAACCGCCCCAGATCCCTAGAGGGCCGCTTTCTCCAGGGTGCCCCCCCTGGCATCTGGACAGTCCAGGGGGCCAGCGCCGCTTCCAGACTTCGCTGGGCCGGGACATCATCTTCGAGGAGGAAAGGCGTTCGGCGCCCCACGGCGGCACCATCGTCATTCTCCGCGATGTCACCGAGGCGGTGCTCCACGCCCAGCAGGCCACCCGTGAAGATCGCCTGGCCGCCATGGGGCGCATGGCGGCGGAACTGGCGCACGAAATCCGCAACCCCCTGGGCAGCCTTTCTCTCTTCAGCGGCATGCTGGTGGAGGATCTGGCCGAGCAACCGGCCCCCTTGGAGCTGGCCCGCCGCATGCAAGAAGGTGTAAGCCGCCTCAATCGGGTGGTGGGCAATACGCTTTCCTTCAGCCGGGATCTGCATCCCCATCGCGAGCCCGTGGCCCTGCGGGCCTTTTGGGAGGAGGCCCTGCGCGGCACCAGCCTCAGCGAGGCCGTTCCCTGGGACAACCAGATCCCCGAGCAGGCTTGCTGGTATGGCGATCCCGACCTCCTGCGGCAGGTGGCCCAGAACCTCATCCAGAACGCCACCCGGGCCCTGGAGGACACGGCAGAGGATCCCCGGGTGACCCTGAACGCCACCGAGGAGCGCCTGGAGGGCCGAGCCTGCTGGCACCTGACCTTGACGGACAATGGCTGCGGCATTCCCGCCGAAACCCTGGCCAAAGTCTTCGATCCCTTCTTCAGCACCTTCGGCGGGGGCACCGGCCTGGGCCTGGCGGTGTGCCATCGGATCATGGTGGCCCATGGCGGACTGCTCTACATCGAGAGCGAAGCGGGGCGTGGGACCACGGTTCATCTCAGGCTGATGGCGGAACCCGAGGCGTGACGGATGTCACAGCCCGTGGGAGGATGGGGGTTCTCGTGGAGACCCGATGCCCATCACCCGACTATCCCCTGGCGCCCAGGCACCGGAAATCGTCAACGCCGTGGTGGAAATCCCGACGGGTTCACGCATCAAGTATGAAATTGACCACCAATCGGGGTTGGTCCATGTGGACCGTGTGCTGTTCTCACCCTTCCACTACCCCGCCGAATACGGCTTCATTCCCGGCACCCTGGCGGAGGACGGTGATCCCGCCGATATCCTGGTGCTCATCAATGGCGCCACCTACCCGGGCGTGGTGATCCGGTCCCGGCCCATCGGGCTGCTGCGCATGGCTGACGAGCATGGGTCCGATGCCAAGGTGCTGGCCGTTGCCATGGACGACCCCACCTATGCCCATGTCACTTCCCGCCGGGATTTGCCGCCGCATTTCCTCCTGGAGGTGGAGCACTTCTTCCTCACCTACAAGGACCTGGAGCGCAAGACCGTGACCAGCGATGGCTGGGCGGGCAAGGATGAGGCCCAGGCCTTCATCCAGGCCTCCATCCGGGCCTTCCAGGCGCACAAACACTAGCGTGTCGCCGAAGCCACCCGAAGAAGCCCCTGGGCTCATCTGTTTCGACCTGGACGGAACCCTGGTGGATCCGCTCCTGGGCGTCAGCCACTGCCTGGCGAAGACCTGCAAGGCCTTCGGCCTCAAGATGCCGCCGCCGGCGACCATTCGCACCTGGATTGGCTATGGCATGCGGGAATCCCTGGCCACCCTGCCTGGCCTTGAGGAGGCCCGGCACCTGGAGGCGGCCCTGGACTTCTACTGGGAACGATACCGGGAGGACGGGGTGTTCGAGCATGAGCTCTACCCCGGCGTCTTCCACCTGCTCCATCGTCTCAAGCGCCAGGGGCACCGGATCTACATCGTCTCCGCCAAGCCCAGCCTGTTCGCCCGCCGTATCTCGTACCAATTCGATTTGAACCTGATCTTTGACGATATCTTCGGCAGCACGCTCAAGGGGCGCTGGCAACCCAAAGCCGAGGTGCTCACGCAGCTCGCAGCCCAGGGCACCATCTGGCCCGGAGGCGTGTTCATCGGCGACCGGGGCCTGGATATGGAAGGCGCCCGGGCCCAGGGGCTGCAGGCCGTGGGCGTCACCTGGGGCTACGGCAGTCGCAGGGAATTGCTGGAGGCCGGCGCAGAGCTCATCCTGGACACGGTCCCGGACCTGGACGCCTGGCTTCGCGTGCGCTTTCCCCAGCCCGAACGGTACGACGCCTTCAGTCGTTCGGAGTAGCCCAACGGGTGCCGGCAGGAAGCACCGGCTTGAACAGCCTGGAGTCCACCGAGGTACGCACCTTCGGATTCACCCATTCGAAGGTCTGGCGGGCCCCGGTGGCATCCGTCCAGACCAGGGACCGGAGCAGACCTTGGCGGCCCCGGGCCTCCAGCGACGGTAATCCCTGGCTCCTGGGCACCAGCTTCAGGGTTTCCGCGCACACCACCTCCAGGCGATAGTGCTGCCGGATCCGGGCGGGATCAGTCAGCAGGTTGAGCAGAGGGAACTCCCGCTGGGCTTCAGCCAGAAGCATCCGCTGGGCCGTGCGCGTATCGGGATCCACCTGGACCACCTGGCGGCCATCACAGGTCACGGTGAGGCCCCCATCATAGACCACCCGCAGGCGCCCACCTCGGGCCACGAGCAGGAAGCCCTGACGGGAGAGCTTGCCGAAAACCAGGCTTTCGCTGTCCTGGCTGAAGCGTCCTTCCAGCACTGGGGCCTGGTGCAAGGCGAGCCACCAGGCCGGTTCCCCCGCCAAGAGCACGGAGCTCGCCATCCCAGGCAGGATAAGCCCCAGTGCTGCCAGCCTCATGTCAGCCCCGCTTCAGCTCGACGGTGAGTTTGGCGGCGGCCCCCTTGGGCGGCGCGTTGCGCTGGAGCTGCCCTTCGGCCACGACCTGACCCCGGTGTTTCACCTGCACCACCACTTCGAGGTCGTCACCCTCCAGGGTCATCGGAAGTTCCATTCGCAGGACGGAGGGGGCGCCGAGACGCCCCACCTGGGTCAGTTCACCCAGGAGGGTGTTGATGGCATCTTTGTGGTCCAGTCCTTTGCCCTTGGGCTGGGGTCGTTTGGCCTCCACCTTCAGGGAGGCCATTGCGGCCAGGGGATCAGCCTTGGGCTGGGGCTTGCCATGGGTGGCCGGGATGGAGAGGTGCAGGCCGTGTTCGGCATGGGCCGGCGGGGCAACCGCGGACGAGAGCACCGGCGCGGGACTTTCCTCGACCCGGGGTGCGGAATGGGTGGGTGCAGCGGCAGCCTGGGTTTCAACCTCGGGGGCAGGCGTCATGGCCTCGGGCGGCTCGGGGAGCACCGGGGCCTCGATGTAGAAGCCGGTATCCTCATCCTCGTCCGGCAGCGGCACGCTGCCTGAGGCCCCTGGTGCGGCGTTTTCATCCAGGTCCAGCAGATCCGTGACCGAAGGGAGGTCCGAAAAAGTCAGCGCCTCGCTCGCCCCAGGCGGGGGTGGTGGCACCACGGGGCTGGGTGCGGGCGGGACCTGGGGCTGGGAAGCTGCCCCATCGCCCAGCACATGCTGCTTGATATGGGAAAGGGCCAGCTTGGTGATGCCCCTCAAGGTCTCGAAGACGCCGGTGCCGTCGGCGGCCACGGACTGGAAACTGGGAAGCCCCCGCAGGTTCAGGGCCGCCTCCAGTTCCTCGACTGGAACCACATTCTTCAGGTCCCGCTTGTTCCACTGGAAAACAGTAGGAATATCCTGCAGGTTCAGGCCGAGCTCCCCCAGGTTTTCCTCCAGATTCTGATAGCTCTCCTTGCAGGCATCGAACATGGCGAGCTGGCTGTCCACCACGAAGACGATGCCATCCACGCCCTTGAGCACCAGCTTCCGAGTGCTGTTGTAGAAC
>JBBIHT010000201.1:0-4579 GCA_037446845.1 Geothrix sp.
CCAACTTCGCGCAGGCAACCCCTTTCGCCTACTTTCGCTCACCCAGAGGCAGCCTCCCCCACGACCCCGGGGGCAGGGGCTGAGGGATTTCCGCTGGTGATCCTCCTCACTTCACCGCATACACCGAAATTCCGTAGTGTTCCGCATCCCAAGGGGCCGGGCTGTTCCAGTCCCCGTAGGCGTGGCTGCCGTCTGTGCGGATGCGCAGGGTGTATGAGCCTTGCGGAAGGCTGATGAGCTCGTCGCTCATCCGGTTCTTGCGCGCACCACCCGCATGCAGGCTGTGCTGGGGATCCAGGAACCACACCCGCTTGCCAGATGGGTCCTCGATCCAGACTTCGTCGGCAACATCGTCGCCATCAGCCTCCCCGATGGCGAGGACGCGCACCTGCCTGGCGGTGGGCAGCGTGAAGGCTTGGCGACGGTCCTGATCGTTGCCCACCCGCACCAGCTCCGCCAGCAGGGGCCAGGCGCGGGGCTGGATGAGCGAGAAGGCTGCCAGATCGCCGTCCCTGGGCAGGGAGAGAGTCAAGCCATAGAAGCCGGGATCGCAGGGCGGCGCGGCATTCCAGTCCGCGGGGGAATGGGAACCATCGGTGATGAAGTGGGCCTCGTAGTCGCCCGCGTCCAGCAGCAGGAATTCCACCTGGCGGCGGTTCTTGCGCGCGCCGCCGGCGAAGGCCGCCTTGTCGGCGCTCATTTCCCAGACCCGCCTGCGGCTTCGCACTTCCTGGATCCAGCCATAGTCGTTCAGGCGCGAGTCGCTCCCTTCGCCCTCGGCGTAAAGGTGCACCATGGCCGGTTTCGCCAGGTGGAAGACCTGGGTCCAGTGACCGCCATCCTGGTCCGCGGGGAGGCGAATGACACCGTTCTTCCAGTGCAGGGGGGCATCGAACAGGGGAATCCGGGCTGGGTCGCCGCCGGGCAGGTAGATCTCCATCCCGTAGTTCCCCGCCCGCGCCTGCCAATGCCTCAGCAGACTGGACGGGTCGGCCCCCAGGGCCGCCAGGAACCCATGAGGGCGCTCACCCCCTGCGGCCTGGAGCTGACGGCGGTCAATGTTGCGGCCCCACTGGGCGAACAACAGGCTCTGGGCAAAGCCATGATTGGCGAAGTAGGCCTCGTAGTGGCCCTGGGGCAGGTCGAGATACTGGTCGGCGACCCGGTAATCCCAGTCCCGCCGGGTGGTCGCGCCATCCATCTGCCAGACCACTTCGCGGGTAGCGGCGTTGAGAATCCAGCCATAGGCGAAGAAGGGGGATTCCGTGCGGTGCCGGCCAAGGGTCCTCAGGGCTCCCCCGCGAGCATAGACATGGATCCGGGCGGCAGCAGGCAGGGTGAAGCCCTGCTGCCGCACTTCCTGGGTATCCAGCCCATGGAGGGCCACAATCCTGGGTTCGGGCCGGGGCTCAGTCCGGCGCTCGCCACAGCGCAGGGCCGCCGGGGCGAAGGCCAACCACAGGACGATGGCACTGGCGGCCTGGATCATCCTCGTGAGCGATCCCACTTCAGAGATGAGGAAGGTCAGCATGGGGACTCCCGGGAACCCTCCCAACCTAGCCCTTCCCGGGCGCGCCCGGCCCAAGGATCGGCGAACAACGGGGCCTCACCGGCGAACGCCAGGGCCCATCACCATTCCGCCAGGAAAGCCTGGGCCTCCGCCTCAGCCTGGGGCGAGAGATGGGCGAACCGCATGAGCCGGTCGTTGAACTCGAAATGCAGTTCGCGGTTTTCCTCCAACAACAATTCCAACTGCTCGCGGTGAATGGCAGCGTCGTTCAGGAAGCGCCAGTAAATGGCATCCGCGACCTCCTTCAGGCCCGCCACCTTGGCCTCCCAGTGGGTCCGGAGCAGAGCCCGCCAGCCCACTTTGCGCAGGCCACCGCCCTGGGCGATGCACTCCTGCCACAGGGGCCCGGCCCAGGACTGGATTAATTCCACGGCACGATGCTCCGCTGCCCTGCCCAGGCTCAACACCAATTCACCCAGGTCGTAGGTCACCGTTTCCAGGGCAAAGGGCAAGCCCTCCCGGGCCCCCATGCGGGCATAGTGCAGGAGATGGCGAGTGGCCTCGTCCATGCGCAAGGGCATGGTGTGGAAGGCTTCGATGAGCAGTCGGTAGTGGTAGGAAAGATTCTGGAATCGCCGCAGATCCTTCTCCTCCACCGCTTCACGGAACAGGGTGTTGAAGGCCATGACATGCAATTCGATGACCGATTCAGAACCGCTGGCACAGGCTAGGCGCGCCGTCTCCACCAGCTGGCCCGCCAGCTCCGACAGAAGTTCATGCTGCCGCTTGTTGGCAACTTCGGTCACCTTCAGCATCTGGGCCAGCACATAGGCCTCGGGCCACACGCTTTCCCGCACCAGGTAGGCCTGCCCCTCCTGGGCGAGGCCCGGCAAAAACCAGGGACGGGACTTCCGCCAGGTTTGGCCCGCCTCGCCAGAATGCGCAATGATGCCCTTGAATAGCTCATGCAGGGATTTGAGCGACAGTATGACCAACTGGCGATCTCCTCGGATCATCCCCGTGAGCGCCACATTGGTCACCACATCAATGATCTCGAAGAGGTTGTCCTTGTGAACCTCCAGCCGCTTCCCCCGACCCAACTCCCTCAGGCTGCGAAGGCCCTTGCGCGTGAGCATGGGCATGAAGAAACTGGGTCGCAGGAAGCGGCTGACGCCGAACAGGTAGGGCAAGATGCCCAGCAGGACCAGCCCATAGAGCATGACGATGAGCCGGGTGCCCCACCGGGCGAAGGGATGAGCCGGCGGGAAGAAGTGCAGGACCATCACCAGCAGGTTGCCCAGGATGAATACCGACAGTCCGCCGATGATCAGAGGGTGTGCCACATAGAGCTTCACCAGCCGGGGCGTGTAGAGGTTGGAGGTGAGGGGCAGGATCAGCGCAATGCTGGTCATCACGATGGCCATGGCCCCGTTCAGGGTCCGGCTCGCCGTGGATAATCCCAGCGGGTCGAAGTAGCCGAGCGCACTGAACTGGCTCACGGCCAGACCCACGGCCACCACCACCGCGAGACAGGCCGCCAGCACTGCCGCCACGGGCCACCCTCCCCGGTGCCTACCGGCCTGGTTTTCGCTCATGCCCTTCTATCGGGTTTGACCCGGTTCCAGCTGAATCCTGGCGTCAGCCCGCGGCCTGGGCCCAGGCGCCGAGAATGCGCTGGGCCTGGAGGAGGGCCGTGGCCTCGGTGCCTCGGAGTGGAACCCGAACAGTGCCCTCGGGGCTGAGCGTGGCACCCTGCTCCCGGGCCACCCAGGCCAGGAGGCTAGCTGGTTCCAGCGGAGTCAGGGGGCTGAAACGGAACTTGAGCTGCCCCCTCTCCAGGGCGATCTCGGCCACCGCCAGGGCCTGGGCGCCCAGCTTCACCTTCAGCAGCTCGAAGAAGCGCTGGGTATCGCCATCCTCCTCGTGGATGTGGCCGAAGCGATCCTCCAGGTCCAGCCGGTACAGTTCCAGCTCCCGGTCGTCCCGCAGCCGCGAGATGCGCTTGTAGGCCACCAGCCGGTCGCCGGCCGCCTCGATCCAGCGGCGGCTGATCTGGGCGCCCGGCGCCAGTCCTTCCAGCTTCACCTCGAAGGCCCCGCTGGGCTGGCCCTGGAGTTCCTGGAGAGTCTCCTCCAGCAGCTTCACATAGAGCTCGAAGCCGATGTCGTGGATATGGCCCGACTGTTCGCCGCCCAGCAGGTTGCCCGCACCCCGCAGTTCCAGATCCATGGCCGCCACCCGGAACCCGGAGCCCAGCTCCGAGAAGTCCTCCAGGGCCTGCAGCCGCTTGCGGGCATCCTCGCTGATCTCATGCTTCGACGGAATCATCAGGTAGGCGTAGGCCGGCACATCGCTGCGCCCCACGCGACCCCGCAGCTGATAAAGCTGGCTGAGGCCGAAGGCATCGGCGCGGTGGACGATGAGCGTATTGGCGTTCGGCACATCGAGGCCATTTTCCACGATGGTGGTCGCCACCAGGACATCGAGGCGCCCCTCCATGAACGCGAGCATCACCTGCTCCAGCCCCTCGTCCGTCAGCTGGCCGTGCCCCACGCCCACCCGGGCATCGGGCACCAGCTCCCGCACCCGCGCGGCGAGGGAAACGATGGACTCCACGCGGTTGTGCACCAGGTACACCTGGCCGCCCCGGCGCAGCTCGAACTGGATGGCAGTCTGCACCAGTTCGTCACTCCAGGGCGCAACCACGGTTTCGATGGCCAGGCGATCCTTGGGCGGCGTCTCGATGAGGCTGATTTCCCGCAGCCCGGTCAGGCTCATGTGCAGCGTGCGCGGGATGGGCGTGGCGGAGAGCGCCAGCTGGTCCACATTGAGGCGCAGCTTCTTCAGCTTCTCCTTGTGGCCCACGCCGAAGCGCTGTTCCTCGTCGACGACGACCAGGCCCAGGTCCGCGAACTTCACGCGCGCGCCCAGCAGCTGGTGGGTGCCGATGACGATCTCGATCTTGCCGTCAGCCACCTCCTGGAGGATGCGCTTCTGCTCAGCCGGGTCCACGAAGCGGTTGAGCATCTCGATGCGGATGGGGAAGCCCGCGAACCGTTCCCGGAAAGT
>JBBIHT010000202.1:0-4557 GCA_037446845.1 Geothrix sp.
GGCCGAATGGCCCCCTTGGCTTAGGTGGTGTACCCGACTGGGGTCGAACCAGCGACCTTTGGCTTCGGAGGCCAACGCTCTATCCAACTGAGCTACGGGTACGGCGACTATCCATCATGGCTGGGATGGGGCTTTCATTCAAGGTTGGCGAATGGGCGCAAGGGTCCATGGGCCTTCTGCCGCGCTGTCCCGGCCCGGCGGGTGCGCGGGATGGCCTGCTGCAGCGAGGGAGGCTCCAGCGGGGAATCCGGGCCAGCGGGGCCGATTTCAGGCTGTCGCCTGGGGCGTAGCCATGAGAGAGTTCGTCGCGCAGGGCGGGGAAACGCCACTGCCTCGGCTTGGGCTCGGAACACCACCTTCTGGAGGGAACCATGAGCAGACTCGCCATCAATGGACTTGGCCGCATTGGCCGTCATGTGCTTCGGCAGCTGGTCACCCGGGCGCCGGAAGTGGAGGTGGTGGCGGTCAATGACCTCACGGATGCGGCGACCTTGGCCCATTTACTGATGTACGACTCGGTGCAGGGGCAGGCCGGGTTCTCCATAGCCGCGGAGGGCACCCATCTCGTGCTGGACGGGCGGTCCATCCCGGTCTTTTCCGAAAAGGAGCCGGAAGGGATTCCCTTCGCCGCACGGGGCGCCACGGTGGTGCTCGAATGCACCGGGCGCTTCACCCGTCGGGCCCAGGCGGCAGCCCACCTGCGGGGAGCGGTGGGGCATGTGCTCATCAGCGCCCCGGCCAAGGATGCGGATTTCACCGTGGTGATGGGCGTCAATGACCAGGCACTGGACCTAGACCGGCACCAGATCATCTCCAATGCGTCGTGCACCACGAACTGTCTTGCGCCACTGGTCAAGGTGGTGGATGAGGCCTTCGGGATCGAGCACGGCCTCGTGACCACGGTGCACAGCTACACCAACGACCAGCGCATCCTGGATCTGCCCCATGCGGATCTGCGCCGGGCCCGGGCCGCGGCCCTGAACATGATCCCCACCGAAACCGGCGCCGCCAAGGCCATCGGCCTGGTGCTGCCCCACCTGAAGGGCCGGCTGGACGGCATCGCCATTCGGGTGCCTACCCCCGATGTGAGCATCGTGGATCTGACGGCCCAGCTGAAATCCGATGCGTCGCGGGAATCCTTCGATGCCGCCTTCCGGGCCGCCGCCGCCTCGGGCCCGCTGGCTCCCTACCTGGTGGTGCTGGATAAGGAACTGGTGAGCTCCGACTTCATCGGCAACCCCGCCAGCACCCTCTACGATCCCTTCCTCACCCGCCTGATGGGTGCCCGCATGGTGAAGGCCTTTGCCTGGTACGACAACGAGTTCGGCTATGCCTCCCGGCTCACGGACCTCACCCTGAAGGTGCTGGCGGGGCGCTGACCTCGGTTATCCTGGAAATCCAGGATGGATTCATGAAGCGTGACTACTACGAAGTGCTTGGCATCGCGAAGAGTGCCGGGACGGATGAACTGAAGAAGGCCTACCGCAAGCTGGCCATGGAACTGCACCCCGACCGCAACCCCGGCAACAAGGAAGCGGAGGAGAAGTTCAAGGAGGCGGCCGAAGCCTACAGCGTGCTGTCTGATCCTGAGAAAAGGGCCCGCTACGACCAGTACGGCCATGCGGGGATGGGGGGCAACGGTGGCGGCCAGCAGTTCCAGTTCGACCCGCGCCAGTTCGCGGATTTCGAAGACATCCTGGGCAGTTTTTTTGGAGGGGGCGGGGGCCTGTTCGGCGATCTGTTCGGGGGCGGAAGCCGTCGTCGCGCCAACGGCGAGGAACGGGGCTCGGACCTGCAGTACAACCTCAAGCTCAGTTTCCGGGATGCCCTCTTCGGCAAGGATGCCCTGGAGCTGACCATTCCTCGCCTGGAAGCCTGTGAGGCCTGCCACGGCTCGGGCTGCGAGGCCGGTACCAGGGCCGAGACCTGCCCCCAGTGCCGGGGCGCGGGCCAGGTGGCCGTGCGCCAGGGCTTTTTCCAGATGCTCACACCCTGCCCCCGCTGCGAAGGCCAGGGGCGCATCATCCCCAGGCCCTGTTCCACTTGCAAGGGGGCCGGGCGCGTGCACCGCAAATCCAAGGTTGGCTTCAAGGTGCCCGCGGGCGTGGACCGGGGCACTCGCCTGCGGCTCCAGAACCAGGGCGAGGCTGGCCGCTACGGAGGCCGGGCCGGGGATCTCTATGTGGTCTTCGATGTGGAACCGGATCCCCGCTACGAGCGGGATGGCTACGACCTGCACCAGCGCCTGGAGGTCAACTGGCCCCTGCTGGTTCGGGGGGGGACGCTGCCCCTGGAAACCCCCTACGGCACCGAGCAGATCAGGCTCCAGGCCGGCACACCCTCGGACCATGTGGTGCGGGTGCCCCACGCCGGGGTGCCCCGGCTCCAGGGGGGTGGCCGCGGCGACCTCTACCTGCACCTGCGGGTGGCCATTCCCAGGAACCTCACCGCCGAGCAGGCCGACCTGGTGGAACACCTGCACCGCAGTTTCAATGGCGGTTCCCCCGAGGCCGAGGAAGCGGGTTTCCTGTCCAAGGTGTTCGGTTCCGAAAAGAAGGCCAAGCAGAAGCGGAAGTAGCGCCTCAGTCCGCCACCACCACCCGCCCCTTGCCCTGGGCCTTGGCGCGGAGGAGGGCCTTGTCGGCCTGCTCCACCAGGTGACCGGCGCCATCCGCGTGCTGGGGGAAGGCGGCCACGCCGATGCTGAGGGAGACGGGGAGATGGGCGGCGCCCAGGTCCAATGGCGTGTCCTGCAGCTCCTGGATCAGGCGCTCACCCAGCTTCTGGGCGCCCAGGGGCCCTGTGCTGGGCATGAGGATGCAGAACTCGTCGCCGCCATAGCGATAGAGGCGGTCGTGGGCCCGGCAGAGGGCCTTGGCCCTCAGCGCCACCGCTTCCAGCAGGCGGCTGCCGGTGGGATGGCCATGGAGGCTGTTCACCCGTTTCAGGTCGTCCACATCCATGAAAAGCAGGGCCAGGGATTCTCCGGCGGCGGCGGTCTGCCGCACCGCCTGGGGCAGTTCCTCCTCCAGGCAGCGGCGGTTCTGGGCCACGGTGAGATCGTCCTTGAAGGACAGGGCCCTGCTTTCCTCCAGGCGCCAGGCGTTCAGCAGGAGGGGTTCCACATCGTCGAAGCCCGGCAGGAAGGCGGCTTCGGGGCGCTTCGGTGCCAGCAGCCGTAGGATGCCCAGCTGCTCTGAGGGGGCCAGCAGGAAGGCCTCCCCGCGGCGCACCAGGTCCGCCGCCTCCGGGCCGGCCAGGGGCGCCTCCGGGAAGGAGCCGTCCCCCACGCGCTGGTAGAAGGTGGTTTCCTTGCGCAGCCAGATGGCGCCGCCCTGGGCCCCGGACAGGCGTACGGCCCGGTCCAGCACCAGTTTCAGCAGATCGTTCAGGGAGGCCAGGTGCATCATCTGGCGGAGCCAGCCTTCGCTGCCCAGATCCCGCTGGCGGAGGTGCAGCAGGGCCTCCCGGGCGGCCTCCAGGGGCCGGTTCTGCAGGAGCACCCAGCCGGGGCGCAGGCCCAGGACCGTGCTGATCTCCTCGGCGCCTGCCTCCTGAACCCACCAGAGGATCTCGGTGGCCTCGGCCGGGATCAGCCGTGGGTCTGGCCGCTCGGAGACCACCACCACCGAACCGGGACCCTCGCCGCCAACCACAGCGCAGCCCCAGGATGCCAGGGCCTGGCGCAGGGCCTCCCCGGCCGGGCTGGGATGGGGTGCCACCCAGTGGATGACCGAGCCGGGGGCGATGCGGAGATTGGCCAAGGGACTCACCAGGGAGGGAAACAGCGTGACAAGTTCATCATCGGCACGGCGGCGCGGATGATCAGCCCAGCGCCGCTTCGAGACGGTGGGAGAGCTGGCGGAGGTGAGAACTCAGCTGGTCGAGCACGGGGAGGGAAGTGTCCTTCTGGCCCCGTTCCGCCCGCACCCAGCGCTTGAGCAGCGCCAGGGACTGGGGATCGCGGATGCCCAGCCGCCGGGTGGTCTGGATGAGTTTGTGCGAGAGCCGGGTCCGCTCCGCGCCGCTGGCGCCGGAGGCCAGTTCCTGAATCACTTGCTGGGCCTCCTGGGTGACCTCCAGATCCTGGCGGATCAGCGGTACCCGGGCGTTGATCCGCAGGAGGAAGAGTTCCAGGAACCGGAGCAGTTCGCCCAGCAGGTCCATGCCGTCCCGCAGGGCCTGGGGCACATCCTGGGGGGATTCCAGCAGGCGGCCCAGATCCTGGATCAGCCGTTCGGCTTCCTCCCGGTCCGGTCGGCGCATGAGGGGGAACTCCGGGCTGCGGCGGAAGGCCAGCAGATGGCGGTAGGACTGGGCCATGCCCAGGGCCAGGCGGGGCCAGTCCTGGAGTTCCAGGTGGAGCTGCAACTGGCCGTGGAGCGGTGGCACCTGTTCCCAGAGGCGCTGGATCCGCAGGCGGAGGCGTTCCCCTTCCTCCATCATTCCGGGCATTTCGGGGAACAGCCGGTGCTGCACATCCGGGGAGAAGATGCCCACCAGTTCGCCCATGAGCTGTTTCTGGTGATTGACGAGCAGGGCCCGCAGATTGTCCAG
>JBBIHT010000203.1:0-4550 GCA_037446845.1 Geothrix sp.
GTTGCAAGGCCTGTTCATCCACCACCACCGCGACCCGGGCGGCAGGCAGAGGAGGGAGCACCCGCAGCAAACCATCGCTGATGGGCCGTTCCATGAGTTCGACAGCCCCAGTGATGCGTAGGAGCAGAACCAGGACGAAGGTCAGGCACGGCCAGAGCAGCTTCAGTGGGAACTCCCGGGGAATTCTCTATGAACCTACACCATCGAAGGCCATGACTGAATCAGGCCAGGGGGCAGGTCCTGAATAGGCCCTTACGCCAGTTCTCCTGGCCAGGCGACCCGTTCAATCTGCCTGACACCAACGGGGGGGTACAACCAGCACATACCCACGGCCATTCTCCTTCCACGCCTCGACCCGATGGTTGGGCGCGAGGATCGACTACGGCCTGTTGGTGTGCCCCGCCCTGCGCCGACGGGGCCGGCAGTTCAGAATTGGAACCCCGCAGAAATCAGCAGGCTCTTCAGCTGGGTGTCGCGTTCTTGCAGAGTGCGCTGCCGTCCCAGGATGCGCTTCCAATCTGCGGCATACTCCAGCTTGAGGGGAAAGCCCAGCTTGATGATGAGCCCCGCGCCCAGGGTCGTGCGCAACGCCGGGAAGGGGGCCGGTTCACCCTTGCCGGGGTTCAGGGTGCGATAGACCTGGCCACTGTCCACAAAAAGCTCCCCCCAAAGGCTCTGGATGCCAAAGAGGGGGAAGCGGTACTCGAGATTCACTACCGCCAGGGCCTGTCCTCCCAGGGGAATGGGTCGGGCCAGGACGGTACCTGAGGCATCGGTACGCCGAACCTCTCCCAGCAGGTCGGGCTCCACACCTCGCACCGTGAAGGATCCACCTCCGAAAAAGCGCTCCGACAGGGGCAGATCCTTGGCGGATTGGGCCGTGGGGCGGGCCAGCCCAAGTCGGGCATTGGCCATGAACACCCCGTATTCGGCGTGGAAGCCCACGGGCCAGTTCCATTGTTGCCGCAGATCCAGTTTCACGAAGCTGCTGTTGGTGGAGGTTCCGAACAGCTGGCTGGCCACCTCCACCCGCCCCAGGAAGAACGAGCCCTGGGTGGGATCGTAGGCCCGGTCTCGCCGATCTACTACGATTTGCAGATAGGGGGCCGACATGATGCTCCGGGCCGGCGTACGGGCGATGACGAACAGGTCCGCGTCCTGAATGAGGGGAATCCCATTGTTGTCTGTGTTGGCGGCCACCTCCACCCGCTCGAAGCGGTAGCCGAACTGCACGGTCTGCACAGGACCCAGTTTCCACTCAAGGCTGGGGCTCAGCCGGCGACGGCGTGCAAAAAAGGATGCCCGCGCCTCCTCGATGTAGGCACCCTCCACATGAAAGCGCGTACGCTGGGCCAACAGGCGGTCCAGGGAACCCGGCAGGAACCAGGGATCTGTGTACCCCACGCTGAAGGTGTCCACGGATCGCTTGATATCACCCGTGGGAAAGGCGCGCCGCAGGGCGGGAATGTCCAGGGTCTGGTCGCCAGCACGGAGGCCGAAATCCAGGGACCGCCCCATGCCGCCCACATTCAGCCGCTGGGCGTTCAACCCGAAGTGATAGCCCTGGGTCCGGTCGTATCCGAAGGCCTCGCTGAAGAGCCAAGGCGTGCGTTCCTGCAGGCGGAGGCCCAGGTCCCCCCGCTCCCAGGGCTTTGATTCCTGGCCGGGGAGCTCCTTCAGGGTGAACAGGTCCACCCTCTGGAACGCACCGAGGGCACCGAGCTGAATCTGCGCAGCATCCATCTTGGCCGAATCCAGGGGCTGCCCCGGCCGGGGATCGTTCTCCCGCAACACCGCCTCTGCCCTGGACCACCAGGCGGCGAGTGGCATCCAGGGGCTGGGCCGGAATCTGGATTCGCACCAGGGGCTTCTCAATCGTGTCCTCGAAGGCGAGCTGGACCTTGGGACTGTGGGCCCCGGCCGAACCCATCCGCTGGCGCAGATCGGCGACGATGAGCGCAAGGTCGTTGCGCACCAGGGGAATGGCGGGCGTGAAATCGAGGCGCGCCCCCAGAGGCTCGACCGCCAGGGTGCCCACTACCCCGGGCAGGGTGCGGCGATCGGAGGAGAAACCGTTGGTCCCAGCGACGGGAACGGGATGTTCCCCCAGGGCCAGGAGCAGGCTGCGGGCCATGGCCGTCCTCTGGCCGCTGAGTTCTGGCGGCCATTCCAGCAGCAGGGCGTTCAGGGTCCTGCGGGTCCCCTCCGAAATGACGAAGTGCACCCGCACTCTACCTTCCGGATCAGTCTCGACCCGACGCCGCAGGCGGACATCGGGGAATCCCCGTTGCAGGTATATGGCCGTGATGCGGTCCTCCAGGGCCTTGATGGCCTCGGCCTTGGCCAAGGGCGGCCAGAACAGGAAGCGCCGCGGGAGACGCGTGGCCAAGGACAGTTCCCGCTCGCCAAGCTCCCGGTTGCCTTCGAGCGTCACGGGGCCCAGGATGCGCTTGGGCCCTGGAGTCACCACAAATTCCAGGAGCACCGATTCCGGGTGCGCCTCGGTGCCCTTGGTCACGGTGCGGGTATGCGACACCTTCACTTCCGGGAAGCCCTGGTCGCGGAAGTAGGCAGAGATGCGGCCGTCTCCCTCATCCAGCAGGCTCGGCGCGTACCGTTCGGCGCGGGCCAGCGGCACCAGGTCCGCCAGCCGGGGCTGGCCCCACAGGAAACCCAGAGCGGAAAAGGCCCTGGTTCGGAGGAACACCTCGGGGCCCGACTCCACCTGGACGAGCAGTACTCCGGGCTCGCCAGGGGCGGGCCTGAGCTGAACACTGCCCTCCAGGCGATGATCCTTGACCAGGTGCTGGCGCAGCCTGCGCTGGGCTTCCCGAAGGGATTTGGGGGTCCATCGGGAATGGCCCAGGCTCAGGCCAGAGACTTTCAGGAGCGTGCCCCGGTCATAGGGGGCGGGATGGCCCTCGACCCGAAGCTCGCGGATGAGGTTGGGTTCCCCCAGGATCAGCTGGACCCGGAGATGAGCCCCCCCCTCCTCCACCGTAGCCCGAAGGGCAGCCGTCGGAAATCCCTCCTCGCGGAGGCGGCGCTCCCCATCCTCCAGCAGCGTCTTGAGCCGCAGTGGTCCCAGCCGCTGGCCACGCCGCAGGTCCGGGAGCAGCTGCTTCCACCCCAACCCGGAGGGTGGCTCACCCAGCAGCTGCCAGCTCTTCACGGGCCGGATGGGCTCGAGGTGGATCCGGGCGCGCCCATCTGGCCCTAGTGTTCCCTCAACGGAACGGAACCGGTCGGTGAGGCGCACCGCCGCCAGGGCCAGTTGGAACCCCGCTTCAGTCAGGGGCTGGCCGGGCGTCAGCCCCAGCGCCGCCTGGGCGAACTGGCGGTCATTGTCATCGCCGCCTTCCAGGACCAGCCCGTGCAGCACCCGGGGCGACGCCGCCTCCTGGGCCCGGAGCAGGCCCGGAGCCAGGAGGCAGCAGCCCAGCAGGACGGAGCGTCGCAACGGGCTAGAAGCCCGCCAGGGCCTCGTCCTCGGTGTCCTTCACCTCGAAGACCGAGTGCAGGCTCGTCATCTTGATGAGGTTGAAAATCTTGGAGCTCATGCCGCAGATCCGCAGCTCACCGCCCTTGCCTTTGATGGAGGTGTAGCAGCCCACCAGTTCGCCCACACCCGAGGAATCCAGGTAGCTCACCTTGCTGAAGTTGATGACAATCTTCCGGTCGCCGTCGGCCAGGGCGGTGCGCACGGCCTCGCCCAGCTCCTGGTCGCCATCGCCGAGGGTGATCTTGCCCTCGGGCAGAAGGATCAGCACATCGTTGTGCTTGCGGGTGTTCAAGATCATGGGCACCTCGGAAGTGAGCGCCCAGTGTGCCACAGCCGGGGAAGAGGTGGAACCCGGTCAAGCCATGGATAAGAGTTCATGGTTGGGTGTTGCGGGATCCCCTCGGCGACCTGGGGAGAACGATCCGGCACGCCCCCTGCATGATCCACCGGAGCCGGGGCACTCCCCGGCCCATTCTGCAGGGTTCCCATGTTCGATCTCACCCAAGGCAACGGCATGATCCAGACCATGGATCGCAGCCTTGCCTTGTCCTCCCGGCGCCAGACCCTCATTGCCTCGAACCTGGCGAACCTGGATACCCCGGGGTACCGGACCCGGGATTTCAGCTTCGAGGGGGCCCTGAAGTTGGCACTATCAGGGCAAAATTCACCTAGCATTCTCCGAGTGACCCAGCCCGGGCACCTGCGGGGCAGCGCCAGCGACACGCTGCCGCCCAGCACGGATGCCCTCCGTCCCAGCGCTGAACGAAATGATGGCAACGATGTGAGCCTGGACCGGGAGAACATGCTGTTGGCCCGAACCCAGGCCAACTACCAGATGGCCTCAACCTTCCTTCAGGTTGAGCTTCGGAAGCTCTATTCCATGATCCGAGAAGCGAGCGCCCACTGATGAGCATTCCCCAGATTTTCGATATTGCCAGCACCGGCATGGCCGCCCAGCGACTCAGAGTGCAGCTTATCGCCGCCAACATTGCCAACAGCGAAACCACTCGCACCAAGGAAGGCGGCCCCTATCGGCGAAGGGATGCGG
>JBBIHT010000204.1:0-4516 GCA_037446845.1 Geothrix sp.
CGGTGGACGACACCGCGCGGCTGGTGCAGAACGCGCAGGGCGAGCCGCGTGGCCTGCTGCGCCTGACCTGTGGCGTCGAGTTCGGCATGCTGGCGGTGGGGCGCTGGGTCGAGGCCTACCTGGCCGAAGCCCGCCGCCACTACAGCCGCCAGGTGCTGCTGGAAGCCCGCATCGTGGAAGTGACCCTGGGCAAGGACAGCCAGATCGGCATGGACTGGAACCGGGCCTTCCTCCTGAATGGCGCCTCCGCCGGCCTGGGAGCCACGGGCACCACCGCGGGGGCCACCTTCACCAGTGGCGGCACCCTGAACGGCAATGTCACCTCGGACAACGGGCTGTTCCAGCTGGTGGTGGACAACCTCCGCGTGAACGCCGTGCTTTCGGCCCTGGCCCGGGACAACAAGCTGCAGGTGCTCAGCTCGCCGCGCATCTCCACCCTCAACAACCAGAAGGCCATCCTGCGCGTGGTGCGGGAAGAGGCCTACTTCCTGCAGACCAGCCAGGCCACGCCCAGCGGCGGCCTGGGGGGCCCCATCGTCACCACCAACATCACGCCGCTGGTGGTACCCGTGGGCATCGTGCTGGACATCCTGCCCCAGGTGGGAGACGACGGCTTCATCACCCTGGCCGTCAATCCCAGCGTGTCCGAAGTGGTCACGGTCCGTTCCATGTCCGTGTCCAGCACGGGCGGCGGGGCCTCCGCCAACCTGCCCGTGGTGGATCGCCGCGACCTGGATGCCGTCGTCCACATCCGCACGGGAGAAACCCTCGTGCTGGCGGGCATCATCAAGGCCAAGGAGGGGGAGGATGACCGCGGCATCCCCTTCCTGCGCAAGATCCCCTGGATCGGATCCCTGTTCACCAAGAAGGAGAAGACCAAGGTGCACACCGAGCTGGCCATCTTCATCACGCCCACGCTCATCGAGAGCCGCGAACAGGTCCAGTCCCTCCGGCAGGGCACCGAGAGCAGCCTCGAGAAGTCCGGCGCCAGCCTGGGAAGCCAGCCAAGGCAGTAGCCCCCGGGGGGGGTCAATACTCGTTCGCCAGCTCCCCGGCCCTCGCGCCTTTCTCGAAGGGCACGAACACGGGCGCGCCCGCTGCCTGGGCGATCCACTCCGCCACGCGGATGCCGTCCACGGCGGCGGAGGTGATGCCCCCGGCAAAGCCCGCGCCCTCGCCGCAGGGATACAGCCCCGGATGGGACAGGGATTGTCCATGCTCGTCCCGGAGCATCTGGATAGGACTGCTGGTGCGGCTTTCGATGCCCAGCAGGATGGCCTCCCGGCTGGCGAAACCGTGGAGCTTCCGATCGAACTGAGGCAGGGCACCGGCCAACTGCTCCCGCACGAAGCCGGGCAGGCAGGTGGCCAGGTCCGCTGCCACGGCGAAGGGTTTGAAGCTCGTCTGCGGCAGGTGGCCGGAGGGCCTGTTCTTCAGGAAATCCACCACGGACATGGCCGGAGCGCCATAGGTCTCGCCCGCGGCGCGGAAGGCCGCCTGTTCCCATCTGCGCTGGAAGTACATGCCCCCCAGCAGGTGCTCACTCCCGAAATCCGCCGTGTTCACCTTGGCCACCAGGCCGGAATTGGCGAAGCCAGAATCCCGCTTCTCGTTGCTCATGCCATTCACCACCACGCAGCCCGGCTCGCTGCTGCACTGGGTGACTTCGCCACCGGGGCACATGCAGAAACTGTAGGCGGCGCGGTTCAACCCGAAGTTGCAAACCAGCCGGTAGTCCGCCGACGGAAGGGCCGGATGCCCTGCGCTTGGCCCGTACTGGGAGCGGTCAATGAGCACTTGGGGATGCTCCACCCGCAGGCCCATGGCGAAGGGCTTCTGGCGCATGGCCACGCCACGGTGGTGCAGCATCTCGAAGGTATCCCGGGCGCTGTGGCCCGGCGCCAGCACCAGGGCCTCGCAGGGGATCTCCTCGCCGCTGGCCAGCACCGCTGCCCGGATGCGGCCCTGGGCGTCCACCCGGATATCGGCCAACTGGGAGCGGAAGCGGTACTCGGCACCCCGGGCCTGGGCAGACCGCCGAATGAGCACCGCGCACTTCCGTATCACATCCGTGCCCACATGGGGCTTGGCCAGGTACAGGATCCGGGGGTTGGCCCCGTGGCGCACGAAGGTCTCCAGCACGAAACGAGTGGCCGGGTGCCCGATGCGCGTGGTGAGCTTGCCATCGCTGAAGGTGCCGGCGCCCCCCTCACCGAACTGGGCATTGGCCGTGGGATCCAGCACACCGTCATGCCACAGGCCCGCGATGGCCTGCACCCGTTCGCCCATGGCCGGGCCCCGTTCCAGCACCACGGGCTCGATGCCATAGTCCAGCAGGCGCAGGGCGCAGAAGGTCCCCGCGGGGCCGCTGCCCACCACCACGACCCGGGGCCGATGGGGCGCCAGCGCCACCGCGAAGGTACCGGGGACCGGCGCGGGGTCGAGCCTCAGGCCCCCTGGCCAGGGTCCAATGGCCAGCCGGCGCTCCGTCTCGAAGCTCACCGTCGCCAGGAAGCGGATGGCCCCCTTGTGTCTGGCGTCCAGGCTCCGCCGTTCCAGGGTGACGGACTGGTAGCCCCCAGGCGCGCCCCCCAGGGCCTGAGCCAGGCGTCCCACCAGGTCCACTGCCGCATCGTCCAAGTCCAGGGGCAGGTTGCTGAGCAGGTAGCGCATGGTCCCCACGGCGGAAGGAGCCCACGGGGCTCAAGGCCAGGAACCAGGGTACCCGCTGCCACCCCTCCCTGGCAGGATGAAAAGCGGGACACCTCGGGGAAGTGAGATACTCGCCAGGCAGACCGGGCCAGGGGATCGCTGGCCTCGCGGAGGGGTTCATGGCCGAAGCGCCCTTGCGGCGGGTTGTGGTGGCAGGGGGCACGGGTCTGGTGGGCCAGGCCCTTGTGCCGGCCCTCCTCGCCCAGGGCACCCAGGTGGCGGTGCTGACCCGGCACCCCCTGCGGGCAACCCTGCCCGAAGGCGCCTGCGCCCGGAGTTGGGATGAACTCCCCGGCCTGCTGGACGGGGCGGACGCCGTGGTCAACCTGGCCGGCGAGGGCATCGCGGAGCACCGGTGGAGCGCGGCCCGCAAGGCCGCCATCAGGGCCAGCCGCCTGGAGGCCACCGGCCGTCTGGCGGCAGCCCTGGGTGCCTGCCCGAAGCGCCCCTCGGCCCTGGTGAACGCTTCGGCCACCGGCTTCTATGGATCGCGCGACAGCGAGCCCGTGGACGAGGGCGCAGCGGGCGGCACCGGGTTTCTCAGCGAGGTCTGCCGCGACTGGGAGCAAGCCGCCTGTACAGCCACCGAGGCAGGCGTGCGCGTGGCCTGCATCCGCACCGGCGTCGTGCTGGCCCGGGAGGGAGGCGCCCTGCCGAGGATGGCGCTGCCCGTCCGCTGGTTCCAGGGCTGCAAACTGGGGTCGGGCCAGCAGGGGCTCAGCTGGATCCACCTGCAGGACCTGGTGGCCATGCTCATCGAAGCGGCCCGGAACCCCGCCTGGTCGGGCATCTTCAACGGCACCGCGCCCCACCCCCTCAGCAACAAGGCCTTCACCCGCCTCCTGGCCCAGAGGCTGCACCGGCCCCTGCTGCCCCTGCCCGGCTGGTTCACCAGGGCCGCCACCCGCCTGTGGCTGGGGGAGCTGGCCGAGGTTCTGCTGTTGCAGGGCGCCTTCGTGCTGCCCGCCCGGGCGCAGGCCCTCGGATTCCAGTTCCGCTTTCCCAACGCCGAGGCAGCCCTGGCAGACCTGCTGCCTTCCCCGGGCAGCGGCCATCCAGCCGCCCGGGGACGGTAGGCGCGGACCTCAGGCCCGCTCCAGCCCTCCGAACCGGGCCATGATGCGCCGGTCGCCCCCCAGTTCGAAGCGAATGGTGTAGGTAAGGCTGTCCCCCCGGCCCGAACAGGCCAGCACTGTGCCCGCGCCGAAACGGGCGCTTCTTACCCGGGTTCCCGCGGCAAAGGCCTGGGGGTCCGGGTGCTCTGAGGGTTCCCCGGATCTGCCACCGCCCTCTTCGGAGACGGGCCCGGGAACCTGCTTCACCCGATCGAAAAAGCTGCGAATGCGCTGCAGCTCGGTGGCCACGGACCCGCCGCCCGAACCCTGCCGGAAGGGGCTGGCGGCCTGGACGCCTTCCCCGGAGCGGTACAGTTCAGTGCCCCAGCGAATGGGCGTCGCCAGGGCCTCGGGCGGGACCTCCCGCAGGAAGCGGCTGGGCATGGCCAGCATCTCGGTGCCCATGATGCGGCGGCGGCGGGCGGCGCTGAGGGTGAGGCGGCGCTGGGCCCGGGTGATGGCCACATAGAACAGGCGCCGTTCCTCCTCAAGGCCCTCGGGCGTTTCGCGAGCATTGCGGTTGGGGAACACATCCTCTTCCATGCCGATGAGGAAGATGAAGGGGAACTCCAGGCCCTTGGCGCAGTGGATGGTCATGAGGCTCAGCTGGGCGGCTTCCTCGATCTGGTCTGTGTCGGCAGCCAGGGTGATGCGGTCCAGGAACTCCGACAGGCGCAGGCCCAGGGATT
>JBBIHT010000205.1:0-4500 GCA_037446845.1 Geothrix sp.
AGAGGTTTCCCACGCGGCCGGTGTAGGCGCAGGCGTACTGCTGGATCTGGTCGGCGAAGCGGGTGGGTTCATCCCGGTCCCGGAAGATGGGGCCCCACATGGGATTGAACGCGCCCTCCACGGCGCTCAGAAGGCCGTGCAGTTCCAGGGACAGCAGGTCCACGCGGCTCTGGAGGGCAGCGGCGCTGGCGGACAGGTGCACCGCCTCCTGGTCCAGGGCGGCCAGGGCTTCGGGGCTGAGGCGGGGGCCCAGCACATGACGCCTGGCCCGGTTGCGCTTCCATTGGTCCTGGAGGACGGAGGCGCGGCGCTGGGTGCGGCGGCGGGCCGTTTCCATGCGGAAGATTTCCCGCAAGTCCTGGCTCCTGGCTTCCAGCAGGCTCAGCTCCCGCTCCAGTTCCGGCACCAGGAGCAGGGTTCTCCAGGAGGCGTTCTTCTTGGAGCGCAGCACATCGCCGAAGATGTGGTCGCCCACATAGAGGATGTCCTCTCCCTGGGCCTGAAGTCGCTCCTCCAGCCAGGTGGTGTACCCGCCGCTGAAGGCCTGGGGATGGCCCTCCAGGGGCACCGCCTCGGGCGTGTCGGTGAAAAACAGGGGCTTCCGGCTGCTGACCACCATCAGGTCGAAGTAGTCCGTCCAGTGGGGGCGGGCCTCGTCCAGGCCGTTCAGCAGGTGGCCCAGCACGCCATCCGTGAAGGACCATTCGCTGTTGGTGAGCAGAAAGAGCTTCTTGCCCTCCCGCTTCAGGCGATCCAGGGCCAGGGGCAATTGGGGATCCCGCAGGATGAAGAAGTCGCGGTGGGCGAGGATCTCGGCCTTCATCTCGCCGTTGCGATGGGCGGTGTCAATGGCCCAGCGCACATCGTGGAACAGCCCGAGGTAGTTCTCGGCGGCAAGGATGCCCCGGTCCAGCCCATCCACCAGCTGGGCGAACAGGTGGCTCTCGGGGATCTCGAAGAGGGTATCAATGCTCCGGAAACCCTTGGCCGCCGTGGAGAGACGGCGCCGGCCATAGACAGCCTCCGCCTCTGCGCGGGACAGCGCGTGGCTTCCGTGGCAGGCCCGCACCACCTGCCGTTCCCGGTTCAGCTTCAGGAGGTTGCCCCGCAACCCGTCCAGGACCAGGCCCCGCACGGCGAAGGTCGGGTCATAGTCCAACTCCAGCAGCCAGGGCGAGTAGCCCTGCTCCCGCACCAGGAGCCGGGCCGCCTTCTTGAAGGCCAGTTCGTCAATCTCTGGCGAGCGGTACCGGGCCAGTGTATGGTCCATGTCGAAACCGATGGCCTTGATCTCCCCCATGGGAAGCGAGCGGAGGGCAAAGAGCTTGTGGGCCGGGGGCAGCCGGTCATCCTCCTCGGTGAGGGGCGGCGCGGCGAGCAGGGCGGGATCCCACTGGGTCATGGTGTGAGCGTACACCAGGTCCAGCTGGAGGGAGCCGATCCCGATCTCCACCTGGTTCCAGCTGCACCTGAGGCCCTTCCTCCTGATTCTCTCCGGCCCCGATGCCATGGGTGATGCTCTGGTGCCCGAACACCTCCCGGGCCAGCCGGCGGAACCGTTCACTGTGTCCCCAATCCTTCTCGTGATCCATCCAGAGCTTGTAGTGGATCAGCTCGTGCTCCAGGATCCGCTGCTGCACCAGCTCGGGCGTGTGGCAGTTCATCCCGCACACCTGCTGCGGCCAGGGCCAGTCCCGGCGGCGCAGCAGCGGGATGCTGAGGCGGATCTCCGGGTGCCACTTCCCGCGCGAATCCTTCTCGATGACGAACAGCCCCGCGCAGCGGGCCATGCGCGGCGACCACACCACCGGCGGGGCCGGGATGTCCCAGCCGGCCTGGTGGAGGATGGCCAGGGCCTTCTGGCGGAGGGTGAGGGGTCCAGACGCCGCTGTCGGGCGGTTCATGGTCTATTTTCTGGGACGCTCTTGGACATGCTTGTGGGTGAAGGAGCCCAGGAGCAGGTTGGGGCCCTGCTCGGCGATGCCGGCATCCAGGGTTTCCGGCCCGAGCAGCAGCTCGTGGTTCAGGTAGGAAAGGGGCGGGGCTTCCAGTTCCGGGAAATACTTCAGGACCGCGAAGAGAAAATGCACGAAGGCCTCGATCCTCTGGAAGTACACTGCCGCGCTCTTGTTCAGGAGGAGGTTGTCTTCGTGGCGATTCAGGGGCCGGGAATAGAACACCATCTTGCCGTCGAAGGAGAGGTTGGATTCGGCGGTGGCAATGGTGAGCATCCGCCCCTTGTCGGTGACATTGAAGTCGAAGGCCGTGGCCTTCGTGAAGGCCGCCATGAGGGCCTGGAATTTGGGGTGCTTCAGGTAGGAGGCGCCGTACTCGATCTTCTTGATCACCGGTCGCAGCTCGCCCGCCGTGGGGCCATATAGCATGTGGTTGTATCGCAGGGCGGCCAGTCGTTCCGCCTCCGTCTGCTTCCGGGGCTTCTTGGGTTTTTTATCGGGGGTGGCGCTCATGGGGCTCCTCGCCTGTCGTCCTGATCAGAAATCGAAGGTCGGCCCACTCAGCGTCTGGGCATCCAGGATATGGCCCTGGGCATCCAGCGTGACCAGGCCCTGGGCCTGCCGGGGGGTGAGCTGACTGAGGTGCTGGAGTGCCTGTCCTCGCGCTTCGGCACTGCCGCCCTCGGCGCTTTCGAAGAACACGGCGCCCACGCGGTAGGTTTGTCGGGCGTCCGGCAGCAGGCTCAGTTCCCGCAGCTGGCGCTCGTCCACGGGGCTTGGGGCGTCGGTCATGAGACAGCGAGCCTGGGCGGTCTTGGGGAAGGCGATGACCTCGCGAATGTTGTCCACCCGGGCCAGCAGCATCACCAGGCGATCCAAGCCCAGGGCCAATCCGCCGTGGGGGGGGGCGCCGAAGCTGAGGGCATCGAGCAGGAAGCCGAACTTGGCGCGCGCCTCGGCTTCGCCAATTCCGATGGTGCGGAAGAGTCGGCTTTGGGTCTGGGCATCGTGGATGCGGATGCTGCCGCCGCCCACCTCGAAACCGTTGAGCACCAGGTCATAGGCCACGGCGCGGCAGGAAGCGGGATTGGTGTCCAGCAGGCCCAGGTCGTCGGGATGAGGGCTGGTGAAGGGATGGTGGCAGGCCACGAAGCGGCTGTGCTCCTCGCTCCATTCCAGGAGCGGGAAGTCCACAACCCACAAGAAGGTGAAGACATCCTGGTCATGGAACAGCGTGGAAAGAACGGGATCCTTTTCGGTGGTGGCGAGCTCAGTGGCGATCCGGGTGCGGAGGTCGCCCAGGATTTTGGAGGTTTGCGCATCGGTGCCCACCGCGAAGATGGCCAGCCCTTCTCCTTCGGCGCGGAGGCGGCCCTTCAGGGCTGTCTCGGTGGCCTCGTCGAGGAACTTCCTGAAGCTGCCGGACAGACCGTCCTTGCCCCACTTGGCGTAGGGCAGGCCGCCGGCGCCCATCTGCCTGGCCTGCTCCTGGTAGCCGTCCAGCACCTTGCGGCTCAGGGCTCCGGCGGCTTCGCCAGGGAAGAAGATCGCCCGGACCCGGCGCTGGCCCTGGCTGTCGGCGGCGGTGCGGAAGAGATTGAAGCCGCTGGTGGCGAAGAGCTCCGTGACATCCTGGATTTTCAGCCCGCAGCGGAGGTCAGGCTTGTCGGAGCCGTACCATTCCATGGCGTCGCGGTAAGGCAGGCGCGGGAAAGGCGTGGTGACAGCCTTGCCGACGATCCCGGCCAGCTTCACCATGAGCGGTTCGATGACAGCCTGCACATCCTCCTGGCGCACGAAGCTCATCTCCAGGTCCACCTGGGTGAACTCGGGCTGGCGGTCGGCGCGCAGGTCTTCGTCCCGGAAGCACCGGCAGATCTGGAAGTAGCGTTCGAAGCCACTCACCTGGAGCAGCTGCTTGAAGAGCTGAGGGCTCTGGGGCAGGGCGAAGAACTCCCCGGGATGCACCCGGCTGGGCACCAGGTAGTCCCGGGCGCCTTCGGGGGTGGACTTGGTGAGGATGGGGGTCTCCACCTCGATGAAATCCAAGTTCCGGAAATGATTGCGAATGAGGTGGGCCACTTCGCTGCGCAGGGCGAGATTGCGCTGGAGTTTCTCCCGGCGCAGGTCCAGGAAGCGGTAGGAGAGGCGCAGATCCTCGCCCACGGCCTCGTCATCAAGGGGGAAGGGCAGCGGGGCGGCGGTGTTGAGGATGCGCAGGGCCGTGAGGCGGATCTCGATGTCCCCGGTGGCCAGGTTGGGATTCTTGTTTTCGCGCTCGGCCACGACGCCCTCGACCGCCAGGACGAACTCGGTGCGCACGGTCTTCAGCTTGCCCAGCAGCTCGGGATCGGCCGTCTCCTCGTTGACGATGGTGAGGTCGAGATGGCGGTCGCCGTTCAAGTCCGAAGCAATGCCGCCGTATGCAGTGGTCTGCGTCTCTCCCACGGCCCCGTCCTGGCGCTGCGGCGCGCGGGGCGCCGACGCTGGGGTCGACGATGGCGGCACCGCCGACGCGGGCGCCACTGATGCCGGCCTCGACGGC
>JBBIHT010000206.1:0-4469 GCA_037446845.1 Geothrix sp.
CTTCTCCTTGGTGGCCCGGACTTCGAAGGTGCCGAGTCCGAAGAGGTTCACGCGATGACCGGCCAGCAGGGTCTCCACCATGTGGTCACGAACGCCGTCCAGGATTGACTTGGCGCGGGCCTTGGAGAAGTCCTGGGCCTCGGCGAGGTTGGCAGCGAGTTCGGCGAGGCCGATGGTGTCGGGCTTGGCGGAGGATTTCGCCATGGGGCACTCCTTCTTGGGATGGGGGGTTGATATCCGAGCGCGCGAACTCCCGCCAGGGCTGAATTCCGCGGGAAACCAGCTGTACCGTGCGGGACGGGAGGGACTATTCGGCCTCGATGGAGGTGACTTCCAGATTGACCTTGGCTTGCACACCGCGGTAAAGGCGCACCTCCACCACATAGGTGCCTGCGTCCTTGATGTGGGGTACGGTGATGTCGCGACGATCAAGGGTGAAGCCCTTGCCCTTGAAGAGCTCTGCCACATCCGCATTGGTCACAGAGCCGAAGAGGTGACCGTGCTCGCCCGCCTTCTTGCCGATGGCCAGACTGATGGCTTCCAGCTTCTCGGCCAGGCTCTTGGCATCGGCCAGTTCCTTGGCGCGCAATTTCTCGGCGCGGATCTTCTCGAGCTCGATCTGGCGCTTGTTGCCGGCGGTCACCGGCAGGGCGAGCTTGCGGGGCAGGAGGAAGTTGCGGGCATAGCCGTCCTTGACATTCACCACATCGCCCCGTGCGCCGAGATGGGTGACATTTTCGATCAGAAGGATTTCCATGGGAGCTCCCGTGGGAAAAGGTGGAATGGATCAAGGCCAACACCAATCGCTCGTGCGGTCCCCGCTTGGGTGAGATGGCGTCATGCGCCGTCAGGGCCGATTTCCCTCGGGAATTCGCCCTTTCCCCCGGTGGGTTCAGGCCTTCAGAAAATTCAGTGTATCGCCCGAGCGGCCGATACCCAAGGATGGATTTAGCAACCAGGAGTTTCCCATGGGCACCTTGGCGGATCGCCGCGACACTCGACGGGTCATCGTGGGATCAGATCATGCCATCTCTTTTATGCTCAAGGGATATACCTACCACGACATCCGCATCACCAACCTGAGCCTGGGGGGATGCTTCGCCCTGATCAGCGCCCGGGACGCCCGGCTGTTCATGCGGGGGGCGGCCCTGGAGAACCTGGTCCTGCTGCACCCAGAGCTGCCCAAGGAGCCCACGATCGCCACGGTTTCCTATGTGCTGGGGGGCCGCCCTGGGCAGGATGTCCTGGACCCCGTTGGGGTGGGGATCCAGTTCCTGTGCATGGAGGAACGGGCGCGGGAGGCCCTGGCCACCTGGATTGAGGCCTGCTCGGCGGCCGAGCAGGCCTGAGTAGGACAAACCCAATGGGGCGGAAAAGCCCAGGCTACTTTCTTCCGAAGAAACCCAGGATGGCGCTGGCCACTTCCTCGAGCATGGCCTCTGTCATTTCGGGATAGACCGGAAGGCTCAACACTTCCTTGGCGGCCAGCTCGGATTGGGGCAACTGGCCGGTCCGGTAGCCCAGGGGGGCGAAACAAGGCTGCTCATGGAGGCAGATGGGGTAATAGATCGCGCTACCAATGCCCCGTTCCTTGAGGTGGGCCTGGAGGGCATCCCGTCGGCCGTCCTTCACCCGGAGGGTGAACTGGTTGTAGATGTGACGGCCATCGGGCACCACCTCAGCGGGCAGGATGGCCTCGCCGGCGGTGAGCGCCTGCATGCGTTCCAGGTACCAGGCCGCATGCCTGCGCCGGCCTTGGTGCCAGCTTTCCAGGATCGGCAGCTTGGCCCTCAACACCAGGGCCTGGAACTCGTCCATGCGCCCGTTCATCCCCACCTCGTGGTGCATGTAGACGGGCTCCATGCCGTGGACGCGGATGCGGCGCACCCGGGCCGCCAGGGCCGCGTCATCCCGGATGGCCGTCATCCCCGCATCCCCGAAGGCGCCGAGGTTCTTGGTGGGGTAGAAGCTGTAGGCGGTCATGTCCCCGAACTGCCCTGCGCCCTTGCCCCAGCCCCTCGCCCCCAGGCTCTGGCAGGCATCCTCGATGACCGGAATGCCGCGTTTCGAGGCCACAGCCATGATGCCGGGCATGTCGGCCATCTGGCCGAAGAGGTGCACCGGGATGATGGCCCTGGTGCGCTGCGTGATCGCCGCTTCCACGATGGGCCCGGTGGCGTTGAAGGAGGCGGGCTCCAGGTCAATGAAGACGGGTTGGGCGCCCAGCCGCGAAACCACCCCCGCCGTGGCGAAGAAGGTGAAGCTGGGGACGATCACCTCGTCACCATGGCCGATGCCCAGGGCCATGAGCGCCGCCAGCAGGGCGTCCGTGCCGCTGGACATGCCGACGGCATGATCCGCTCCCGCATAGGCGGCAATCTCGGCCTCGAGCCCCTTCACATGCTCACCCAGGATGAAGGAGGAACGATCAATGAGGCCCGACAGGCCTTCCAGTACCCTCGCCTTCACGGCGGCATTCTGGGGAGCGAGCTCAAGCATCGGGACGGGCATGGGTGCCTCCACGGTCAGACCCGCCAGTATGCCAGCGGGTCCAGGGTGATTCAGTCACATCGCCGTTCCCGCACGGGTCGGACGCATGAGGGGAAAGAGGATGACATCGCGGATGCTGGCACTGTTGGTGAGAAGCATGACCAGGCGGTCAATGCCGATGCCTTCCCCCCCGGTCGGCGGCAGGCCATGCTCCAGGCTGGTGAGGAAATCCTGGTCCAGCAGCATGGCCTCGTCATTGCCTGATTCCCGCTCTGCCATCTGGGCCTGGAAGCGCCCCAGCTGATCCATGGGATCGTTCAATTCGGAGTAGGCGTTGGCCAGCTCCATGCCGCCGATGAACATCTCGAAACGGTCCACGAAACGATCATCCCCTTCCAGGGTCTTGGTGAGTGGAGACAGCTCGATGGGATAGTCGGTGATGAAGGTGGGCTGGATGAGCTGTCTCTCGGCATGATGCTCGAAGAGATCCCCCAGGAGCATGCCCACGGTCTTGCTGTCCGCATCCTCGATGTGGGCGGCCCTGGCCAGGGCCCTGACGCTCGCGCCATCCTCCAGGAGGTGCCGGTCAATGGCACCGTACTCGGCAATGGCATCCTTCATGGTGAGGCGGCGGAAAGGCATGGCGTAGGAAATCACCTGGTCGCCCCAGGGCAGCTCCTCAGAGCCCATGACCTCGCGGGCGACAGAATTCAGCAGGGTTTCCGTGAGGGTCATCATGTCACGGAGGTCACTGCCCGCCTCGTACATCTCCATCATGGTGAATTCGGGGTTGTGGCGGACGCTGAGACCCTCGTTCCTGAAATTGCGGTTGATCTCGAACACCTTCTCGAAGCCGCCCACGATCAGGCGCTTGAGGTACAGTTCCGGCGCGATGCGCAGGTAGAGGTCCATATCCAGGGCGTTGTGATGCGTGATGAAGGGCCGGGCCGTCGCGCCACCCGGAATGGGCTGCATCATGGGCGTCTCCACCTCCAGATAGCCACGGCTTTCCATAAAGCGCCGCACGGCGCTCACGATGCGCGAGCGGGTCTGGAAGGTCTTCAGCACCGCCTCGTTGGAAATGAGGTCGAGGTAGCGCTGGCGGTATCTCTGCTCCTTGTCCTGGAGCCCATGCCACTTCTCCGGGAGGGGCAGCATGGCCTTGCTGAGGAACTGGATTTCCTTCACCCGCACACTGAGCTCGCCGGTCTTGGTGCGCATGAGGGGGCCGGTGACACTGACGAAGTCGCCCATGTCCAGCAGTTTCAGGAGCTCCCAACCCGGCTCGGCCAGGTCGTCCTTGCGGAAGAAGGCCTGAATCCTTTCCCCGTTCTCTGCGATGTGGGCGAACACGCTTTTGCCCATTTCCCGGATCGCGACCAGGCGCCCCATGGTGGAGACCTTCGCTGCCAGCCCCTCCAGTTTCTCGTTGGGCCAGGCCTCCGCATCGCCATAGACCTCCACCAGCTGGGCGATTCCATGCGTGCGGCGAGCCTTCCGGGGCCATGCCTCGAGCCCCAGCTCCTTGATCTTCCCGAGCTTTTCGAGGCGTACATCACGATACTGATTGGGTTCCATGGGTACTCCGGCTGCCGCAGCGACCCATTCAGTCTAGCGAAAGCCTCCGCCTCACAGGCGACAGGCCACGAAGGCCGTGAAATCCGGGGCCGTGTAGGTGCCGGCTTCCTCGCTGAACCCGAAGCGCCAGCGCGGAATGCGGGCATGGCGAAAGGTCCAGTGCTGCTGCCAGCCCGACCGGTCCACGCGGCTGATCCCGGTGCGGTAGGGGCTTCCCGTGTAGGCCAGGGCCACCTCCACACCCAACCCGGGCAGAAAACCGGCACCTTCCCCCAGCCAGCCCAGTGAGGCCCAGACGCGGCTGAAGGCACGCTCGGCCAGAACAGCCTGGAGCGGACTCTGGCGGGATAGCCCCAGGACGACGCGCTCCCCCTGGGTCGAGGCATGCCAGTTCCGCCAGC
>JBBIHT010000207.1:0-4426 GCA_037446845.1 Geothrix sp.
TGGGATGCCGTCACCCGCGGTGACATCCGCGAAACCATCCAGGCCAGCGGTGAGATCCGCGCCAAAACCCAGGTCAATATCGGCACCTCCGTGGCCGGCGAGATCAAGGCCATCCATGTGAAGGATGGCCAGAAGGTGAAGGCCGGGGATCTGCTCGTGACCATTGACCAGGAACGGCTCCGCCAGGCCCTGGCCCAGGCCCAGGCAGGAGCCGAGGCCGCACGCCAGGATGGCGCCCGGCTGGAAGTGGCCATGCGGCGGGCCCAGGAGAGCTTCCTGCGCTACGAGGCCCTCCGCCACCAGGGCCTGATGTCCGACGAGGATTTCCGCCAGCAGAAGCTGGCCCGGGACAGCGCGGTGCTCTCTTACCACAGTGCCCGCGCCATTGGGGCCCAGGCCGAGGCCAACCTGAAGGGCGTTCGGGATGGCCTATCCAAAGCCACCCTGCGCGCCCCCATCGCCGGCCGCGTGACCAGCCTGAAGGCCGAGATGGGCGAAACCGCCATTCCCGGCATGAGCAACCTGCCCGGCGCGACCCTGATGATCATTTCCGACATGAGCGAGATGCAGGCCGAGATCAAGGTCAACGAAAGCGAGGTGGTGCGCACCCGGGTGGGACAAACCGCCCAGGTGACCGTGGAATCCCTGCCCGGCACCCTCTTCCAGGGTGCGGTGGTCGAGGTGGCCACCGGCACCGAGAAGCAGGGCACGGACGCGAACCTCTACAAGGTGAAGGTGGTGCTGAGAGGGGCGGCCACCGAGCTGGAAAAGCTGCGCCCGGGCATGAGCGCCCGGGCCGTCATCCTCACCCAGGAGGTGAAGGGGGCCCTGCGTGTGCCCCTGCAGGCGGTGCTCGAGCGGGAAGGCAGCCAGGAGGAGGCCCAGAAACTGGGCCTGCTCGCGCCCGCGAACCGCAACATCGTGCTGCTCTACCAGGACGGCAAGGCCATCGAGAAGGAAGTGCGGATCGGCATCGCCAACACCCAGTTCTTCGAACTGAAAAGCGGACTGAGTGAGGGGGACAGGGTTCTCACCGGCCCCATCCGCAAACTGAAGGAGCTGAAGGCCAAGACCGCCGTGACTCTGCGGAAGCGCTCTGACACCGAGCAAGCCAAGAGCAAGAAGCCCTGATGGACATCCGGGAGCCCCTGTCCGCCGCCGTGCGGGCCCTCAAGGCCAACAAGATGCGCTCGGCCCTCACCACCCTGGGCATCATCATCGGCGTGGCAGCGGTCATCGTCGTGGTGAGCCTGGTCCAGGGTCTCAAGACCAGCGTGCTGAAACAGGTGGAGCGGGCCGGCAGCCAGACCCTGTTCGTTCGCCCGGTCTTCCCCATGGACATGCCCTTTGCCGAGTACACCAAGATCAAGAACAAGGACATGACGCTGGAGGATATGCGCGCCCTCGCCCGGTCCGTGCCGCAGATCACCCAGGTGACCCCGCTCTTCTTCAACGGCGCGGAGGTGAAGGCCGATGGGCGCAGCGCCAGCGTGAACCTCATCATGACCGACGAAACCTACCTGGAGCTGAACAGCATCGCCCTGGTGGCGGGCCGCAACTTCGTGCCCTCCGATCTGCGCCTGGGCAACAAGGTGGCCATTATCGGTCCCCGGGTCATCGAGAAGCTGGGGCTCAAGGGGAATCCTCTGGGCCACTTCCTCCACACACCAACCCTCAGCCTGGAAGTCATCGGTGTGCTGGAGGAACAGGGCGCCCAGCTGGGCAACGACCCGGATCAGAACATCCTCATCCCCCTGAGCACAGGCATGGCCCAGCTCACCGAGGCCCAGCGGCGGCAGCTGTTCTTCCAGGCCCGGGTGGATCCGCGCCTGGCGACCGATGACGGCGCGGAGCTGGTGGAGGAATCCCTGCGCCGCATCAAGGGCCTGAGGGGCAAGGATCCCAGCGGCTTCAAGGTCTTCAGCCCCAAGCAGATCACCGGCATCATCAGCGGCATCACGGGCACCATCACCGCGGTGGCCGGGGGCATGGTGTCCATCGCCCTGCTGGTGGGTGGCATCGGCATCATGAACATCATGCTGGTGAGCGTCACCGAACGCACCCGCGAGATCGGCATCCGCAAGGCCGTGGGCGCCAGGCGACGGGATGTGATGCTGCAGTTCCTCATCGAGGCTTCCTTCCTTTGCATCCTGGGGGGTGCCATCGGCGTGGGCCTGGGCTTCATCCTCGGCGCCATTCTCGGCAAGGCCCTGCTGGGCACCATGGGCTCGGTGCCCCTCTGGGCCCTGCTCAGCGCCCTGGGCGTCCCCGCAGTCATCGGCCTGGTGTTCGGGCTGTATCCCGCCGCCAAGGCCAGCAAGCTGGATCCCATTGAGGCCCTGCGGTACGAATAGGGGATTCCCGCTTCCGCGAGGATTCCTGAGGGGCGCATACTCCCTTCATGCTTTCAGCAAAAGGATGGTGGGTCGCCGCCGCGGTGATGCTGGCACTGTCGGTCCTCCTGTGGAGACGGCTGCGGCGGGCCCTGCGCCGCTGGACCTGGCATCTGGCCCTGCGCACCCGGCGCGAGCTGGGCTTTCGCCTGAACCCGGTCACCCTCACCCGGAAACAACGACTGAAGACGGACCTGCTGAACGACCCTGAGTTTCGGATGCGCATCCAGGAGCTGGCAGGGGACCCCGGCCGGGATGAGGCCAGCCTCCTGGCGGATGTGAGCCTCTACCTGGACGAGATCATTCCAAACTTCAACCTCATCACCACCTATCGGTTCGGGAAGCGCCTGGCGGGCTGGCTTCTCCGCAGCTGCTACCGCGTGCGCATTGGCCGCAGCTCCGAGGCGGCCCTGAACCGCATCCCGCGGGATGCTTCCGTGGTCTATGTCATGAACCACCGGAGCAACGCGGACTACCTGCTGGTGGCCTTCCTCCTGGCGAACCGCGTGTCCATTTCCTATGCGGTGGGCGAATGGGCCCGGGTATGGCCGCTGGAGCGCCTCTTTCGCAGCTTCGGTTCCTTCTTCATCCGCCGGAAGTTCCGCGATCCCCTGTATCACGCGGTCCTCGAACGCTATGTGCAGCGGGCCGTAGCCCAGGGCACCACCCAGGGCATTTTCCTCGAGGGCGGCCTGAGCCGGGACGGTCTGCTGCAGGTCCCGAAGCTGGGCCTGCTGGACTACATGCTCCGCGCCGGGGCCAAGGACCTGGTCTTCATTCCCGTGGGCATCAACTACGACCGGGTGGTGGAGGACAGCAACCTCGTCCGCGAGGCCCAGGGCCAGCCCCGGCGCACCCCCCTGGCGTTGATCCGCCGCACCTCGCTTTGGCTGCTTGGCCTGGCCTGGCGCGGTGCCACAGGGCGCTTTCACCGGTTTGGCTATGCCGTGGCCGATTTCGGCCCCCCCATCCACGCCCGGGCCGCCCTGGAGGGGGTGGATCTTCGCCCCCTGGACTGGGAGACCCGGCGCCCCCTGGTCGAGGCCCTGGCGGAATCCCTGCTGCGGGCGGTGGGGGACGAGGTGCCCATCACGCCCGTGGCGGCCGTGGCCTGGGTCTATGGGGATCTGGGCGATCCGGGGCCCGGTCGGGCCCAGCTCCGGGACCACATGATGGCCGTGCTCGCGAACGCCCAGGACCGGGGCCTGCCCCTGTATCTGCCCCGGGGATCCTACCAGCGGGCCTTCGAGGTGGGCCTCCGGGTGCTGCTGCTGCGGGGCATCCTGGTGCTGCAGGAGGGACACCTGATCCTGCCGCCCCACAGGGCCTCGTTGCTGGCCTACTACGCCAACGGCGTCAGCCACCTGCTGGAGCGGACCCGAAGGCATTAGACTGGTGAACTGCCCTCCTTCGGAGTTTTCATGTCCAAGCTCGTCCGCATCGCCAATGGCCAAGGTTTCTGGGGGGACAGCATTGACGCTCCCGTGCGCCTGGTGGAGGCCGGTGGCATTGACTACCTGACCCTGGACTACCTGGCAGAAGTGACGCTGTCCATCATGCAGAAGCAGCGCCGAAAAGATCCCAGCCTCGGCTACGCCACGGATTTCGTGGATCTCATGAAGCGCACCCTGCCCCAGCTCAAGGCCAAGGGCATCCGCGTGGTGGCCAATGCGGGCGGCGTGAACCCCGAAGCCTGCCGCACCGCTGTACTGGAGGTGGCCAAGAAGCTCGGCGTCTCCGGTCTGAAGATCGCCACCGTCACCGGCGATGATGTGCTGGCGCGGCTCCCGGAATTCAAAGAAAAGAATCTGAAGCTGGCCAACATGGATACCGGCGAGGGCCTGTTCGACTCGCCCAGGGAGATCCTCAGCGCCAATGTCTACCTCCAGACCCAGGCCATGGTGGACGCCCTGGATACGGGCGCGGACATCGTGCTCACCGGCCGCTGCACGGATCCAGGCCTCACCCTGGCGCCCCTGGTCCACGAATTCAAGTGGACCGCCGACGATTGGAACCGCCTGGCCGCCGGCACC
>JBBIHT010000208.1:0-4387 GCA_037446845.1 Geothrix sp.
GTGGCCGAGGACAGGCGGCGGGGCGATTCGACTCTGGTCATTCGGGTCGGGGTGCGGCGTAGCCTTCTCTGGGCCCTGGTGGCGGTGCTGATGGCCCATGGATGCTTCGTCGCTGCAGTGCTTTCCCAGGGGCGGGCGCCTTGGGCCCTGCTGCTCTCACTGGCTGGTTGGCTGACCCTGCTCATACCTTGGCTGGCCCGCTGGGCTGTGTGGACCGAGACGCAGCAGGAGGCCGGCATGTACTGGGGCCTGGGGGCGTGGGCCACTACGGACCTCAGCCTTCTATGGCTTCTCTGGCCATAAACCATGCGTGCCTCATCTGCCGCATGGCCCTTTCAGGAGTGATTGATGCGCCTCTGGTCCATCCATCCTCGCTACCTGGACGCCAAGGGTCTCGTCGCCTTATGGCGGGAAGGGTTACTGGCCCAGGCGGTCCTGGCCGGTGAGACCAGGGGATATCGAAATCACCCGCAGTTGGAAAGATTCAAGGCCTCAGCTCATCCTTCGTTCCTGATCGCCGCCTACCTGAGGGAGGTTCATCTCGAATCGCTGCGGCGTGGCTATCACTTTGACGACGCCAAGATTGGGAGCCTCGTTTCATGGACACCTCTCCCGGTTGCAGAGGGCCAAATAAACTACGAGTGGGCTCACCTCCTGGCAAAGCTGAAAACCCGGGATCCAGCTCGGCACCAAGCGAGCAGAGGCATCAAGCAGCCGCTCCCCCACCCGCTCTTTCGCATCATTAAGGGCGGGATTGCTTCCTGGGAGGTTGTGGGGGACCGAGGAGGGCCACGAGGGTGAGGACGCATTCCACCTGGGCGAGGGAGGGCGGTGTAGGCTCCGGGGTTCCAGGGCACCAAGGGAACCCGGTTCCGGGTCCAGGGACCCCGATTCGGAACCACCGTCCTTGAGCACGGCGCCCTGGCTTCCGATAGGATGGAAGGCGTGACGACAAGCGACTTCTTCCAAGGAGCTGGCGTGAATTCATGGTTGCGATTGCCAGGAATGGGTCTAGTCCTGAGTTTGATGCTGGTCCCGTGTGGGGCTGGTGCGGCTGTTCCCCAGCGACCCCTCTTGAAATCCGCTGCCGCGCTGGTGCTGGACCAGGTCACCGGCCAGGCCCTGGTGGAGAAGCACGCCGGGACCGCAGTTCCCATCGCCTCACTCACCAAACTCGTGACTGCCATGGTGGTCCTCGATGCCCATCTGGACCCCGAGGAATCCATCACCATTACCGAGGATGACCGGGATACCCTGCGGCACAGCCGCTCCCGCCTGCCCATCGGTGTCCACCTCCCCCGCCAGCAGGCCCTGCTCCTGGCCCTGCTGGCCTCCGAGAACCGGGCGGCCCATGCCCTGGGCCGCACCTTCCCGGGGGGGCTCTCGGCCTTCGTGAGCGCCATGAATGCCAAGGCCCAAGCGCTGGGCCTGGATCAGGCCCGGTTCGTGGACCCCTCGGGCCTTTCCAGCGGCAACATTGCCAGCGCCTGGGATTTAGCACGCATTCTTAAGGCTGCTTACGACTACCCGGAAATCCGGGATTTCACCACCCGCCCCGTGGTGAGCCTCCACACGGGCCGGAAAACCATTGCCTTCCCCAATACCAATGCTCTGGTCCGAGGTGGCCGCTGGGACATCGGCCTCTCCAAGACCGGCTACATCGAGGAGGCGGGTCGCTGCCTGGTCATGCAAGCCATGCTGGCGAACCGGCCCGTGTTCATCGTCCTCCTGGATTCCTGGGGCAAGTACACCCGCCTGGGAGATGCCCTGCGCATCAGGCAGTGGCTGGAACGGAATTCCGGTTCCAGGAACTAACCGCAGTGCTCAGGCCCGGGGTGCCGGCCCCTTTCCCGATGCAATGGGGCTTTTCCACCCGGGAGGATCCGCCCGGGTCCCTGCCCCAGGCCCGACTTCGCCAGGTACATCGCTGCGGAATCCTCGAGGCCCCGGAGGCGTTGGCCGAGGGGGATGGGTGCTGGACATCCCAGCCCGGTGTCCGCATCGGCGTGCAGGTGGCCGATTGCGTTCCGGTCCTGCTGGCGGGCCCCTTGCCCGGGGGGCAGCCATGGATCGCAACCCTCCATGCGGGTTGGCGGGGTGCCACGGGCCATGGGGACCCCCATCCGGGAGGCGGCATCCTGCGCCGGGGCGTGGCGGTGTTCCGGGCCCTGGGAGGGGATCCCTCCCGGCTCTCTTGGGCCTTAGGTCCGGCCATTCTGGCCTGCCATTTCGAGGTGGGTGCTGAGGTCATTGCGGCGGCCCGCGAGGATCGCGCCTGGAAGGAAGCCCTGTGCACCCAGGGCGCCTCAGGGAAATCACACTTGGACCTTCATGGCTTCCTGCGCGCCCAGGCCCTGGACCTGGGCCTGGACCCCGCCCGGGACGGCAGCGTGGCCATCTGCACCGTCTGCAGGCCAGACCTGCTCTATTCCTATCGCCGGGGTGAAGCCACGGGCCGCCAATGGGGTTGGGCGGAGATCGGCTAACCTGAGAGGCGAGGGTTGCCATGCTGAACATCACCGATGTGCGGATCACCAAGGTCGAGGGGGACGACAAGTTGAAGGCGTTCGCCGCCCTCGTGATTGAGGATTGCTTCCTGGTGGGCGACCTCAGGGTGGTCGAGGGGGAGGAAGGCTATTTCGTCGCCATGCCCAGTCGCCGGAAGCGGGACGGCTCCTTCAAGGACATCGCCTACCCGCTGAACAACGACCTGCGGGAGACCATCGAGGAGAAGGTCCTGATGGCCTATGAGGCTGCCACCGGCAAGCGCGCCATCAGCCGCATTGAGCGGGGGGAAGTCGCCCAGGTACGGCCCGACCTGCTCGGCGTCGAGGAGTTCGGGTTCACCCCCAAAGTCAATCCCTGAGGAGGGTCAAACGCCTTTCCGGCTGGCCCCCCAGAGCACCTTGTGCAATTGCACCTGCACCCGCACGGGCAGGCCATCGCGGAGTACCTGCTCCGCGAGCCAGGCCGGGTCCAGGCTCCCCCAGACCGGGCTGAAGAGCACCTCGATGCGGTCCCAGATGAAGCGCTCGGCGCACCAGGCCTTGGCCCAGTGGTAGTCCGCCTCATCGCAGAGCACGAACTTCAGCTCGTCCTGGCCGGGCACCATGTGATCCAGGTTGGCTTCGAGCCAGTGGCCAGCCATGCCGCTGCCTGGGGTCTTGCGGTCCACGATCTTGATGACCTGCCGGGGAACGGGAGCCAGGTCGTGGCTGCCGGCAGTTTCCAGAGCCACTTCATAGCCCAGTTCCAGAAGGGCCTCGAGCAACCGGGGCGCCTGGGGATGCGCCAGCGGTTCGCCACCGGTCAGTTCCACGAAGGGCGCACCCGGGCCCCTCGTGGGCGGTCCGAGCCTTCCGCGCACGGCATCGAGGAGGTCCTCCAGCTCCCAGCCTGTGCCTTCATGGAACGCGTATTCAGTGTCGCAGTAGCCGCAGCGCAGGGGGCACCCTGTCAGGCGGATGAACAGGCAGGGGCGGCCGATGCGAGAGCCCTCACCCTGGATGCTGTAGAACAGCTCGTTGACCTTGAATTTCATCGGCCCGCCCAGCGGCGCCCACCATCCAGGGTGAGGACCTCGCCAGTGAGGAAGGGACTGTCGGCGGCGTAGCGCACCACCCGGACCAGGTCTGCCGGCGTTCCAATCCGCTGGAGGAGGGTCTGCTTGGCGAGGAGGATGGGATCGCTCTCCTCAGCCGGCAGTAGGGTGCCCAGGGCATGACCCACGACCCGCACCTTGGGGGCCAGGAGTTGAGCCAGCCCCGGTACCAGGGAGGCCAGGCCAGCCTTCGCGGCACCATAGGGGAGCCGCTGTAGCCAGGGCCTATGGATGACCGTGTCAAGGAGGAACTGGAGGCAGGCGCCTTCCGTCAGGTGGGGGGCCAGGGCCTGGGCACAGAGCATGGGGAACCCCAGATTCATGGCGAAAGTGGTGGCCAGGGATTCCTGGGTCCAGGTGCCAAGGGTTTGCTGAGGGAAGGTCCCGGCCACGATCACGGCGCCGGAAAGCTCCCAGCCATCCTGCTTCAACCCGTCCAGATCTGCCATCATGCGGGAATCCAGCGCCGGGTCCTGCGCATTCCAGTGGAGGTTCAGGATCTGGGATTGATGGGGATCGGTCCTTTGTCCGGTCTCCTGTGCCCAGGGCCGGCTGCTCGTCAGTACCAAGTCGTGGTCCTTCGCCAGATCCTCCCCCAGGGCCTTCCCAAGGCGAGATCTTCCCCCCACGATGATCCAGCAGGGTCGGTTATGCTTCGCTGGTCCGTCCATGGGGCATTCTTTCACAAAGGTTTCATGAATCCCTACCTGAAACGCATCCGCTGGCGAATCCTGTGGATCAGCCTCCTGGCCCTGGTGCTGGCGCTGGGTTCCTTTGCCTTGAACC
>JBBIHT010000209.1:0-4353 GCA_037446845.1 Geothrix sp.
CGCCGGGGGCCCCCCCCGCAGGACGGATCCCCCCTGGAACAGCAGCAGGAGAGCCAGGATAAGGGAGCATCGAACGAGTGAGCGGGTCATGGGATTCTTTATCGGCAGCGGAACCGGACGCCGGTAGTTTTTGCGCGCCAGGGCGCGGAAGGCGTTCCCGGGTTGGGCTACGCTGAAGGGCTGGAGTTTCGATGGACCGACTGGTGATCCAAGGTGGACATGCCCTGCGGGGCCGCATCCGGGTATCGGGGGCGAAGAACGCCGCCCTGCCCTGCCTGGCGGCGGCGTTGCTGACCGGCGAGGAGCTGGTGCTCTCGAATCTGCCCGCGGTGGCGGACATCCGCACCATGGTGAAGGTGCTCCAGGCCCTGGGCACCGAGGCCCAGGTGGAAGCCGCCACCGAGGGTTTCGAGCTGACGGCGAGGCTGGCCTGCCCGGGCAGCGAGGATCCCAGGGCGCCCTACGACCTGGTGAAGACCATGCGCGCCTCGATCCTGGTGCTGGGGCCTCTCCTGGCGCGCTTCGGGAAGGCCACGGTGAGCTTGCCCGGCGGCTGCGCCATCGGCGCCCGGCCCGTGAACCTGCACCTGGAGGCCCTGGAGCGCATGGGCGCTGTGGTCGAGATCAGCCACGGCTACATCCACGCCGAGGTAAAAGGCCGCCTCAAGGCCATTGACCATACCTTCAGCAAGGTGAGTGTGGGCGCCACCGAGAACATCCTCATGGCGGCGGCCCTCGCGGAAGGCACCACCATCCTCCGCCACGCGGCTGAGGAACCGGAAATCGGCGACCTTGCCCGGCTCCTCGTGGAGATGGGCGCCCAGGTCGGCGGCATCGGATCGGGCACCCTCACCATCACAGGCGTGAAATCCCTCCACGGCTGCAAACATGCGGTCATCCCGGATCGCATCGAGGCAGGCACCTTCCTCTGCGCCGTGGCCGCCGCCTGTGGCGATGTGATGCTCGAGCGCTGCGAGCCCGCGCACCTGCGGGCCCTCCTGGACCTGCTGGAGCGGGCGGGCTGCGTCATCACCGAGGGGGAGGGCCAGGCAGGCCCGCAGATTCGCATCCGCCGGGAATGCGGCCAGAAACTGCGCTCGAAGGATGTGACCACCCTGCCCTTCCCGGGCTTCCCCACGGACCTGCAGGCCCAGGTCATGGCCGTGATGACCCAGGCCTGCGGCATCAGCGTCATCAACGAGGGCATCTTCGAGAACCGCTTCCAGCACGCCATGGAACTGGAGCGGCTGGGCGCCAACCTGCGCACCGACGGGCACACCGCCATCGTGGCGGGACCGGCGGAACTGACCGGCTGCACCGTGATGGCCACGGACCTTCGAGCCAGCGCCGCCCTGGTCATCGCGGGCCTCGTGGCGAGCGGCGAGACCGTGGTGGACCGCATCTACCACCTGGACCGCGGCTACGCCGGCCTCGAAAAGAAGCTCCAGGCCGTGGGCGCCCGCATCGAGCGCGTGGGTGGCGGGACCGTCTGAGGCCCGGAGGCGCCGGACCCGCTGTTTGGTCACTTCGAAGCCCTTTCTCCCGGTCCGGAGGTCTTTCGAGGATGGTCCTGGGCGAATTCCGGCCTTTGCCCTGTGACGCCGACCACCCGGCCCCTCGGCTACACTGAACCCACGATCGGGGGATCCATGTTCGGCGAGATGAAGGTTTTTTCCGGGAGCAGCCACCCGGAATTGGCGAAGGGCATTGCCACGCACATGGGGATGCCGCTGGGCAGGCTCAAGATCACGCGGTTTTCCAACGAGAACATCAAGATCAAGGTCGAGGAGAATGTCCGCGAGGCGGATGTGTTCGTGATCCAGTCCAGTTGCCCGCCGGTGAGCGACAACCTGCTGGAAATGCTCATCCTCATTGACGCCCTCAAGTTCGCTTCGGCGGCGCGCATCACTGCGGTGCTGCCCTACTTCCCCTACGCCCGCAGCGACAAGAAGGATGAGGCGCGCATCTCCATCACCGCCCGCCTGATGGCCGACCTGCTGGAAACCGCCGGGGCCGACCGCGTGCTGACCATGACCCTGCACGCGCCCCAGATTCTGGGTTTCTTCCGCAAGCCCGCCGACCAGCTGCTGGGGACGCCGATCCTCATCAACTACTTCCGCACCAAGGACCTGTCCAATGCCGCCATCGTGGCCACGGATGCAGGTGCCGCCAAGTTCGCCGGGCACTTCGCCAAGCGCCTGGCCGTGCCCATGGCCATCATTGACAAGCGCCGCTCCGACGATTCCGAGAAGGCCCAGAGCGTGGCCCTCATCGGCGATGTGAAGGGCAAGGATGTGATCATCTATGACGACGAGATCGCCACGGGGGGTTCCATCAAGGAAGCCTCCCGCATTCTGCGCGAATTCGGTGCCCGCACCGTTTCGGTGGGTGTCACCCATCCCGTGCTGTCCGGTAACGCCGTGGAGACGCTGAACTCCGCGGGCCTGGATGAGCTGGTGGTGACCGACAGCATCCCCGTCCCGCCCGACAAGGCCAAGGCCCTGAACAACCTCAAGGTGCTCTCCACCGCGGCCCTGTTCGGGGACGCTATTCTCCGCATCCACGGGGGTCGTAGCATCAGCGAAATGATGGACTGATGGCCCTGCGCCTGGGTCCCTTGGGCAATCCGCCGGCCATTGAACTCCTGGGGGCCCACGGCCCCGAGATCCTGCCCCTGTTCACGCATCCGTTCCTGCTGGTACACCGGGCCTCGGGCCTCTACACCGCGAGGACCTGCCTGCTGCTGCTCCAGGACCTGGGCTGGGAGTCTCGGCTGCGCCAGGGCACCACGGTGGATGAACTGTGCCAGGGTCTGCCGGACCAGGCCCGCAAGCCCCTGGCCTGGATGCTGCCTTTCCTTGCCGGTGAGGGGCTGCTTCATGAGGTTGATGGCCGGTACCACCTGGAGGGAACTCCCGACCTTGACCTCGCCGGCATCCGGGAAGCCGTGGCAGCCAGGCTGCCTGGGCATGGCGTCAACTTCGACCTGCTGGACGGGGTGCGTTCCCACATCCGCCCCTTTTTCACGGAGGGCAGGGCTGGCGAGGGCCTGCTCTTCGACCTGGCCTTGTTCCCGCTCTGGATGGCCTATTTCAGCAACGAGAACCAGGCCTATTTCCCCAACAACCTGCTCACACTCCTGGCCCTGCGGGAGGATCTTCCTGAAGGCGCGCGGGTGCTGGAGCTGGGGGGCGGGGCCGGCTCCTTCGCCCAGCTCGTGGCCCGGCGCGGTGCCGAGGAGGGCTGGCTCAGCCGTTTCGCCGAGTACCGATTCACCGATGTGGCCGCCGCCTTCCTGCACAGGGCCCAACGAGAGCTTCAGGCTACCGCTCCGGGCCTGCCCCTCAGCTTCCAGCGCCTGGACCTGAACCATCCCCTCGCGCCCCAGGGCATCGAGCCCCGGAGCCTGGATGCCATCATCGGCGTCAATGTGCTGCATGTGGCCCAGGATCTGGAGGCCACCCTGGTGGACCTGCGCCTGCACCTAAAACCGGGCGGCAGGCTGGTGGTGGGCGAATGCCTCAAGCCGAGCCTGGATCAGCCGCTGTTCCTGGAGTTTTTCTTCAGTTTCATCAGGAGCTTCACCGAAGTGAAGCTCGATGCCCGCTGGCGCCCCCGCCATGGCTTTCTCACGCCCGAGGCCTGGAACGCGGCCCTCCTGCACGCGGGTTTTGGCGAGATCCGCCAGATCCCCCCATCCCGGCCCCTCATGGACACCCACCCCAGGTTCACCGTGGGGGCCATGTCCGCCCGCGCCTGATTTCCTTAGCCGAAACGGCGCCAAGGCGCCGTTTCGGTCAGGGCAGAACAGCGCAGGGATCAGAAACCCGTGAAGATCACCACAGCATAGGCCGCGAAGGAGCCATCGGGCCTGGGCACCACGGCCACGCGGGCAGGCGTGGGAGCCACCAGCTTCGTGGCCCAGGCGCTGGCATCCACCGCCGTCACGGTGATGGCGCTGCCCTGCTTGTTCACTTCCAGCACCGCCGGCTGCAGGCCAACCGTGGGATTGACGCCGACGGAAATCGTCTGCAGCGCCGTGGTGGAATTGACGAAGGTGAAGCCAAGGCTGCCGCCACTGTAGGAGGAGCTGATGGTGCCCTGGGGCAGTCCCACGGGCAGGAAAATGGCTGTCCTGGCATCCCAGGTGCCGGTGTTGCCATTCCACACCAGGTCACTGACAGCCTGGGTTCGCACATCCCCGGCGCCAGTTACGGCACTGGCGAAATCCGCCGTGCTGCTGGAAGGCAGGCCCGGAAGCAGCGCATACCACCAGGAGAAGGGGCTGGCGTAGGCGTAGGTACGATCCACCGCAAGGGGATGGAGATACGAGAACTGCGTGGCATCCGCGAC